>JAUVAJ010000281.1 GCA_030591795.1 Desulfuromonadales bacterium
TCGATATGTTTGAGACGCTGTTGACCGACGGGCCAATCTTTCGCATCCGGACTGAGGGGATCGGCGTTGTCAGCAGCCAGACCGCTGTCGACTGGGGCTTCAGTGGCCCGAACCTGCGCGCCTCCGGAGTCGCCTGGGATCTGCGCCGCGCCATGCCGTACAGTGGTTACGACCGGTTCGATTTTGATGTTGTTACCGCCGAGGGTGGCGATTGTTTTGCCCGTTACAAGGTCCGGATGGATGAAATGCGCGAGAGCCTGAAGATTGTTCGTCAGGCTGCCGCCACCATGCCGGGCGGACGCTGGATGACCGAGGACTACCGCTACGCCTACCCGCAACGCGAAGAAGGGCTGAATGATATCGATTCGCTGATTCCGCATTTTGTCAATGTGAGTCGCGGCCCGACCGCACCAAAGGGCGAATGTTACCGGGCGATCGAATCGTCTAAAGGCGAGTGTGGCTACTACGCCGTCAGTGATGGCGGCAGCATCCCCTACCGGATGCGGATCCGCACCCCGAGCTTCCCGCATCTGCAGGCGATGCCGGAAATGAGCAGGGGTTGGTTGCTGGCCGACCTGATCGTCATTCTCGGCTCGGTCGATTTCGTGTTGGCTGATCTCGATAGATAACCAGAATGATTATAAGCACTAAGCAAAAAAAATAATTTATGAACGATCTATTGCCGAAAAATATTGTCGACACCTTCAAGACCAAAGCCACAGCGGTTACGCATCCGCGGGAGCTGATCGTCGACCTGTTGCGCGCAATCCAGGACCAAAACGGCTGGGTGCCGGACGCCGGCGTTGAACTGGCGGCAGAGATTCTCGGCCTACCGGTCATTGAAATCGAGGAACTAGCCACTTTCTACGACAAGATCTTCCGGCAACCGGTCGGTCGGCGGGTAATCCATATCTGCGATTCAATCTGTTGCTGGACCAAAGGGAGTGAAGAAATCAGTCGAGAGTTGGCACGACAGCTCGACATCACCCCGGGCGAGACGACCAAAGACGGCATCTTCACTCTGCTGCCGACCTGTTGTCTCGGCGTCTGTGATGTCGCCCCGGCGATGATGATCGGCCTGACCGTTTATGGCAACCTGACGCCGGAGACGATAGCGGTAGCCCTCGAACAGGAAAAGCGGGAGGCGACCGCATGAGCGCCACCCCGCAACTGCTGTTCAAAAACCTGCAGCCAGGTGTCACTGTATCGCTGCAACAGTACGAAGCGACCGGTGGCTACCAGGGGCTGCACAAAGCGATCAAACAGCTGGATCCGGCGGCGGTCTGCGCCGAAGTCAAAGCTGCCAACCTGCGCGGTCGCGGCGGCGCCGGCTTTCCGATCGGGGTTAAATGGGAATTTTTACCGGCCGGCACCGAGGGCGACCGTTATCTGGTCTGCAACTGTGACGAAATGGAGCCCGGCACCTATAAGGATGGTTTGCTGCTGCGCCACGATCCACACCAATTGATCGAAGGGATGTTGATCTCGGCGTATGCGCTACAGGCACCACACACCTTTATCTTTATCCGTTACGCTTTCGAGCAGGCGGCATGCAACCTCGAACAAGCGATCGCCGAAGCACGAGCCGCCGGTTATCTCGGCCAGAACATTCTCGGCAGCGGTTTCGATTGCGAGATTCATGTCCACCGCAGCGCCGGACGCTACATCTGCGGCGAGGAGACTTCACAGCTCAACAGCCTCGAGGGTATCCGGCCGAATCCGCGACGCAAACCACCATTTCCGGCGTTGCGCGGCCTGTTTGATAAACCGACGATTATCAACAATGTCGAAACGCTGGCCAATATCCAGCATATCATCACCGGCGGGGCTGACTGGTTTCGTTCTCTGGCCCGAACCGAAACCGGTAGCGGTACCAAGCTCTACGGACTATCCGGGCACCTGAACCGGACTGAATGTTTCGAACTCCCCCTCGGTGTCACGCTGCGTGAAGTGGTTGAAGAGCACGGCGGCGGTGTGGCCGGTGGACACAAATTCAAGGCGTGCATTCCCGGTGGTGCATCGACCCCGTACCTGACTTACGAGCATCTCGATGTGCCGCTCGACTTTGACAGCCTCGAAGCGGTCGGTAGCCGCCTCGGCACGGCTGGGGTGACAGTGTTCGATGAACGGACCTGCATGGTCGCCGCGACGATCAACCTGACCAGGTTTTTCGCCCGCGAAAGTTGTGGCTGGTGCACCCCCTGTCGCGACGGCCTGCCGTATGTGATCTGGCTGCTCGAAAAGATCGAAAACGGCACCGGGACGGACGATGACCTGCGCAATCTGCGTGGTCAGATTCGCAACATCAACGGCCGGAGCTTTTGCGCGCTGGCTGAAGGGGCGATGGGGCCACTTATCGGGCTGCTGATGCATTTTGAGGAGGAGATTGTCGATCATTTGCGGATGGGGAGCTGTCCATTTAAATAGCCCGACATATGCTCATTTGCCAGCAACCATAAATCCCCCTGCCCCCCTTTGTCAAAGGGGGGAAAGAAAATATTAGAACGGGGGGGGGGACAAGGCAACCTCCCTATTTGCAAAAAATAGGAAAGACAGAATAACCTCCCCCTTTAACAAAGGGGGATTGAGGGGGATTTTGTCATTTCGAACGACAGAGAGAAATCTTGTTTAAACTGAGTTATTTATGCCGACACTGATCATCGACAACCAGACCATCACCGTTGCTGACGGGACTAATCTGCTTGATGCGGCGCAGCAGTTGGGGATAGTTGTACCCCACTTCTGTTACCATCGCGCGCTCGGTGAAGTCGGTGCCTGCCGGATGTGTGCGGTGCATGTTGAGACTGAGCAAAGTGCCGGCATTCAGATGTCGTGCATGGTCACGGCCGAAGACGGAATGATCGTTTCGGTCGGCCATCCCGAAGCGGTCGAGTTCCGTAGTCATGTCAGTGAATGGTTGATGATGAATCACCCGCACGACTGTCCGGTCTGTGATGAGGGTGGCGAGTGTCAGTTGCAGGAGATGACCATCGCGTCCGGCCACAGTCGTCGCCGCTTCCGCGGGCAAAAGCGCACTTGGGAGAACCAGGACCTCGGACCGTATATCGAGCAGGAGATGAACCGCTGCATCCAGTGCTACCGTTGCGTTCGCACCTATCGCGATTATTTCGGCGGTGACGATTTCGGCGTGATGGGCTCACGCCAGCGTCTGTTCTTCGGTCGCTTCCAGCCGGGCCAACTGGAGAGCCCATTCTCCGGCAACCTGGTCGATGTCTGCCCGACCGGGGTCTTCACCAGCAAAACCTTTCGTTTCAAAAGCCGCAGCTGGGATTTACAGGAAGCGCCGTCGATCTGCCCGCATTGCAGCGTCGGCTGTGCCACGATCCCCGGTGCCCGTATGCGCGAGCTGCAACGTATCCGCGCCGGCATCAACGAACAGGTCAACGGTTTCTTCATCTGCGATCGCGGACGTTTCAGTGATGAATTTATCAATCGGCCGGACCGGCCGAGGCAGCCATTATTATATGGCAAAACAGCAGA
>JAUVAJ010000209.1 GCA_030591795.1 Desulfuromonadales bacterium
CGCGGGGAGTATGGTGTGATCATGTACAGTGAGCATTCCGTATTTTCTGCACCAGCGGTGCCGCTTGAGGAAGTTTTCGATCCGACCGGTGCTGGTGATACCTTTGCTGGTGGTTTTTTCGGCTATCTCGCTTCTACCCGGAACCTGTCAGACGCAAACATGCGCCAGGCAGTTGTTTTCGGTAGCGTAATGGCGTCGTTTACCGTTGAGTCGTTCAGTCTTGACCGGCTGAAGGGGCTCGATTACAGTGAGATTAAGGATCGTTACACCGAGGTGAAACTCCTGACCGATTTTGCTGGTCTTGACTAGAGTTTCTCCTGAAATAGTGCTTCAAGGGGGGTTATGTTTCAGTTAAATGAAAAACTGAAGCGGTTGGATATTCCAGCGAAGAGTGTTTTGCGTCTACAGCGCTCACTCGGTGATGTTCAGGTCGCTTTACCCGGAATCAAGGCTCAACGGTCGACAGCATATGTCTGCGCTTTCAGTGTTGAGCAGGGATTACGTGTAGCAATCGCTTTTCACCTGCGTGACACCAATTCTGTAGTTTATTATTTAAATGATGGCAACAAAACACGTAAGGAGATTGCCGACGTATTGACTGAAGGCGTTGTGTTTGCTGAAACACTCGGATTTATACTTGCTGATTTAGACATTCATCAGGTTGATCCAGAGGAACGTGAGGCGATTTGGGATTCACTACCTCTAAAAAACCCGCCTAAGCCGATTGACCCTGAAAAAGTCAAGGCTGAGAAGGCCGCCGAAGCAGAAAATCAGGCAGAAAAAAAAGCTGTAAAGCAGAAAACTGCCAAGGCTAAGGCAGTTGTTAAATCAGACGACACCTCATTGCCGCCAGATGCTGCAGATGATATAGATCTTGGTTTGCCCCGTTCACCTTCACTAGTTTCAATGCGGCGAAAAAAAACCCCACCGACTGCTGACGAGCTGGAAGATATGCGCAACAGGTTGCGCGAACGTCTTGGGCGCTTTCTCTCATCAATGTAGGAGACTTTTGCTTTGCGATATATTTTATTGATGTTTGTGTTAGGCATTTTGGTAAGTGTCGGCTGTACTCCGGTTGTTAAACAGGAAAAGGCCGAGTCGCATTATAAACTGGGAATTTCCTACATGGGTACCGGTGACCCGACGACTGCTTTGAGAGAGTTTTTAAAAGCAGAGGAGATAGAGCCGGACGATGCTGATCTACAAGCTGCTTTAGCCGAAGCTTACATGGCAAAGAAGGTGTATCATGAAGCTGAAAAGCATTTTAAATTAGCCTTGGAACTCGACAAGGGAAACCCTAAATTTCAAAACAACATTGCTGCACTCTATATAAAAATGAAGCGTTATGATGATGCTATTGAATATTTTCAGATGGCAGCATCAAATTACCTGTTTGGCCGGCCTGAGATGTCCTGGACAGGATTAGGTCACGCCCAGTTTAAAAAAGAGGATTATCCTGCCGCGCTAAAAGCGTTTGACAATGCGATTGATGCTAACTGGCGGTTTGCTGCTGCTTATTTAGGTCGTGGTGAAGTCTTTCATGCCCTTGGTGAATTCGACAAAGCTATTGTCGAATATAATCAGGCTCTGGATCTGGCACCAACCTCGTCAATTGTGCATTTTAATATGGCGCTCAGCTATCTAAAAAAACGCGATAAAGAACAGGCAATAAGTCATTTTGAATCAACCGTTAATCTGGCTCCAGACTCTGAAATCAGTCGACAGGCAAAAACTTTCCTTAGTGTTCTGCAGTGATTTCTGAAGTAGCAAAATCCTGGCAATCAGCACAGTCAGTAATTGCCGAGTTATCATCCGGAATACAACCAGATCTTGTTGTTGTCCTTGGTTCAGGTCTCGGGTCTGCTGTTGACTGTTGTAAACCGATCGTCAGAATCCCCTATAATGATATTCCTGGTTTGCCAAAATCAGCAGTTGCCGGTCACGCCGGTGAATTGATTGTTGGTACGTTAGCCGGTTGGAATATTTGGTTTTACTCGGGACGCTTTCATCTTTATGAAGGGTATTCTGCTGCCGAGGTGGTCGCGCCGGTTGAGCTTGCGGCAGTTGCTGGAGCCTCGCGGATTTTATTGACCAATGCCGCCGGAGTGATCAACCCAGGTTTTCCGGTGCATACATTCATGTGTATTACCGATCAGATTAATCTTACTGGTGATAATCCCTTACGTGGAGTTCGGGACAATCCTTTTGTTGATCTGTCAAATATATATAAACTCGATCTTTATTCCCGACTGGTGAGCAATTGCAACGAGCACTATGCCGCTCTTAATCAGGGTGTTCTGGCTTCGGTTCCCGGCCCTTCTTATGAAACTCCGGCAGAGGTCAGGGCATTAAAAATACTTGGCGCAGATGCTGTCTCCATGTCTACAGTACATGAAGCGATCATGGCCCGTTATTATGGAATGGAAGTTGCCGGGCTCTCTTTTCTTTCGAATCAGGCCGCAGGTTGTGGCCCGTCGCTATTGGATCATAAAGATGTTGTCTCGGCCGGTAGTCGCGGTGCGGATCAATTGTGTCAATTGCTGCCGGAACTGATTCGTCAATGGCAATTGCTATGATTAGATTTTTCTGCACAAACAGCTAAAAAACAACTGAAAATTGCTTGTGTCTGGCTTGACAGTTGTATTCGCCATGCTAGTCTTTTCCCATGTATATAAAAGAACCAATCTTGGATTCCTTTCGTAATATTCTCATTGTTGATGATGAAGAAAATACCCGTACCGGCATGTCAAAATTGCTGACTTCTGAAGGTTTCGATGTGCAGTTGGCTGTGGATGGTAGTGAAGCGTTGTCATGTCTACGTAATGGATCTTTTAAGTTAGTTATCTCAGATTTGAACATGCCAAATCTGGATGGAATTGAATTCCTGCGCGTTGTTCAACGTGAATATCCTGAAGTCAGTGTTATAATATTAACAGCAGCATGTGGTACTGAATCATATATTAAAGCGATGAATCTGGGTGCCGTTGAGTACCTGTGTAAGCCATTAAAACTTGATTCTCTTAAATCGGTGATGAGTAGCTTGGTTCACCGAAACGTAGAGCAGGCAGTTAACCCGTGACGCTGTCAGAGGAGGCTGGTCATGAAAGACTTTAAGTCTATCTTATTCGCTACCGATTTTTCTGAAAGTTCAGATCACGCTTTTGAATACGCATTTACTGTAGCAAAATGTTTTAATGCGAAATTGTTGGTCCTTCATGTCATTAACGAACTTGTCGATTTACGTGGTTTTTATGTTCCGCATATTTCGATTGATAAGCTCGAAGAAGAAATGGCAGAGAGTGCCCACAAAATGATGGCTAAGTTTGTTGAATCCCATGCTCAGGGATATGGGAAAATTGTGCCAGTTGTTGCCCCGGGCATTCCCTATGATGAAATCTTGAAACAAGCTGAAGAAGAGTCGGTTGATCTGATAGTTCTTGGGACCCACGGTCGGACTGGTCTTGATCATGTACTGTTCGGTAGCACCGCTGAAAAAGTTGTCAGGAAATCGACGATACCGGTAATGACGATCCGGGTAAAATAAGCATAGTTGCTATTATGTTTTCCTTGTGAGGCGGCAGATTTGCCGCCTTTTTTCATGCGCAAATACTGGTTTTTCCTTGTAAAATGTCAAGATTGAACGGTATGCTGACATTTCATTTTTTTGAGGGTGTAATGTAATGTCAGAGACAATACTGATTGTTGATGATGAAATGGTCATTCGCGACCTTACTGCGATGATATTGTCTGCCTGTGGCTATAGCGTAACAACCGCCTCATCCGGAGCTGCTGCGTTGAAAGCGGTTGAGGCAGCTCCGCCCTGCCTGATTTTGCTGGATTATATGATGCCTGGTATGGATGGGATGCAGACACTGAGTGAACTGCGCAAGGTGTCTCCTGACTCTTATGTCGTAATGTTTACCGGTAAAGGTAGTGAGGATCTCGCTGTTGAGGTAATGAAAGGCGGCGCTTATGATTATGTCCGCAAACCGTTTAATAACCAGGATCTGGTTGACCGAATAGAAAACGTACTGCGTTTGCGTCGTATTGAATTACGCAACCGGGAGCTTCTCGATGAACGAGAAAGTTTACTGGCTGAAATTGCTGCCTGGAATCGGGAGCTGGAAGAGCGAGTTGCACTGAAGACCAGGGCGCTTGAAGAGGCTCAGGCCGAAATTATCCAAGCAGAAAAATTGGGTGCTCTCGGGCACTTATCTGCTGGCTTGACCCATGAAATTCGTAATCCGTTGAATTCCATCAGTCTTTTTGCTCAGGTGTTGAGTCAGTCAG
>JAUVAJ010000011.1 GCA_030591795.1 Desulfuromonadales bacterium
CTGATCGAGGTCGATGCAACCTTGACTCAAGACGACCTGGTCAAGGTGACCAATTACCTTAATGCAGAGCTTTCCGGCCTGAGCATCTCCGAGGTGCGCGAAAAGATCACCAGCAAGATGCAACAGGAGAAGGCGCTTTACGACAAGTTGATGCGTCAGGCGCTGGAACTGTCCGGCGCGGCGTTGCAGGAAGAGCTCGGCGGTCAACTGATCATTGAGGGTGCTTCAAGCTTTCTCGATCGGCCCGAATTTGCCGACATGGGACAGATGAAGAAGCTGTTCCGGGCTTTTGAACAGAAAAACACCCTGATCGACTTACTCGACAAGAGCCAACAAGCGGCCGGGGTGCAGATATTTATCGGCAGTGAGAGTGAAATGACCCAAATCGAGGGGTGCAGCCTGATCACCGCCAATTACCAGAACATGCTCGGCACCATCGGCACCCTCGGAGTAATCGGCCCGAACCGGATGGAATATTCCAAGGTAATCCCGATCGTCGATTATACAGCCCGGCTAATCAGTCGGATGCTCGAAACAGGACAAGACAAGGAGACTTAGAGATTGGCAAAGAAAAACTCAAAAAACACTACGCCAACTGCCGGGGAAGAGGTCACTGAAGTGACCGAAGATACGGCGGAACAGGAAGAGTTGGTTCAAGAGGAGAACAACGAAGACCCGCTGCAGACGGCATTGACCGAAGCGGCTGACAATAAGGATCTCTACCTGCGAGCTTTGGCCGACCTGGAAAACTACCGCAAGCGGGCGCAGCGTGAGAAGGAAGATGCGATGCGCTTTGCTAACGATAATATCCTGCGCAACATCATTCCGGTGCTCGACAACCTCGAACGCGCGATCGAGCATGCCCGGACGGCAACCGATGATCAAGGCAGCCTGCTTGAAGGGGTCGAGATGACCTTGGGGCAGTTCCACAAGGTGCTGGAAGCATCCGGCGTGACCCCGGTTGCAGCGATGGGTCAAACGTTTGACCCGAACTTTCATCAAGCGATGGGGCAGATCCCGACCGGCGACCAGCCGCCGAACACCGTGGTTCAGGAACTGCAGAAGGGGTATCTACTTAATAGCCGCCTGCTGCGCCCAGCCATGGTCATGGTGGCATCGGCACTACCCGATGCTGTCGATAACGAAACGACGATAGACAGTCAGGACGAAGACTTGCCTGACGCTAATGAATAAACCAAATAACTAAAGAGACCTCAGGAGGAATAAATATCATGGGAAAAGTAATCGGAATCGATCTCGGAACCACCAACTCGTGCGTAGCTGTCATGGACGGTGGCGAACCGACAGTCATCGCCAACTCGGAAGGGGCGCGTACCACCCCCTCAATGATCGCCTTTTCGGAGAACGGTGAACGTCTGGTCGGTCAGCAGGCCAAGCGGCAGGCGGTGACCAACCCGGAAAACACCCTGTATGCCATCAAACGTCTGATCGGCCGCAAGTTCGATTCGGACGCCGTCCGCAAGGATATTGAAATCAGCCCGTTCAATATCATTGAGGCCGACAATGGTGACGCCTGGGTCGAAGCCCGCGGCCAGAAGTACAGCGCACCGGAGATTTCGGCCATTGTGTTGCAGAAAATGAAGAAAACCGCCGAAGATTTTCTCGGTGAAGAGGTGACCGAGGCGGTCATCACCGTACCGGCCTACTTCAACGATTCACAGCGCCAGGCGACCAAAGATGCAGGCAAGATCGCCGGTCTTGAAGTTTTGCGAATTATCAACGAGCCGACCGCGGCGGCACTCGCCTACGGTCTGGAGAAAAAAGAAGAAGAGAAAATCGCCGTATTTGACCTCGGCGGCGGAACCTTCGATATCTCGATTCTCGAGCTCGGTGACGGCGTGTTTGAAGTTAAGGCGACCAACGGCGACACCTTCCTCGGTGGCGAGGATTTTGACCAACGGATCATCGACTATGTGGCCGATGAATTCAAACGTGATCAGGGCGTCGATCTGCGCAACGACAAAATGGCGCTGCAACGCCTGAAGGAAGCTGCGGAAAAAGCAAAGTGCGAGCTATCTTCCTCAAAAGAAACCGATATCAACCTGCCGTTCATTACTGCCGACCAGAACGGTCCGAAGCACATGAACATAAAGTTGACCCGGGCAAAACTCGAGAGCATCTGTGAAGATCTGATCACCCGCCTGATCGGACCATGCAAAACCGCACTCAAGGATGCCGGGCTGTCGGCTTCCGATATTGACGAGGTTCTCCTGGTTGGCGGTATGTCCCGGATGCCAGCAGTACAGGACAAGGTCAAAGAGATCTTCGACAAGGAGCCGAATAAAGGCGTCAATCCGGATGAAGTGGTCGCTATCGGCGCCGCCATTCAAGGTGGCGTGCTCAAAGGCGAAGTCAAGGATGTCCTGCTGCTCGACGTTACCCCGCTCTCTCTCGGTATCGAAACCCTCGGTAGCGTCATGACCAAGCTGATCGAAAAGAACAGCACCATCCCGTGCAAGAAAAGTCAGGTCTTCTCGACCGCGGCCGACAACCAGCCGGCGGTTTCGGTTCATGTTCTACAGGGTGAGCGTGAGGTGACTGAAGGGAACAAAACCATCGGTCGCTTCGATCTGGCCGATATCCCGCCGGCACCGCGCGGCGTCCCGCAGATCGAGGTTACCTTCGACATCGACGCTAACGGCATCCTCAATGTTTCAGCTAAGGATCTCGGTACCGGCAAAGAACAGTCGATCCGAATCACGGCTTCCTCCGGCCTGAGTGACGAGGAAGTTGATCGTATGGTCAAGGAAGCTGAACTGCACGCGGATGAAGACAAGAAGAAGAAGGAGCTGGTCGAAGCCCGCAATCAGGCAGACGGTCTGGTTTACACCACCGAAAAAACTCTCAAAGAGCACGGCGACCAGGTCGACGACGAGACCAAAACCAAGATTGAAGCGGCTCTCGAGGATCTGAAAAAGGCGATCGAAGGTGAGGACAAGGACGAGATCAACGTCAAGGTCGAAGCCCTCGCCCAGTCGGCGCACAAACTGGCCGAAGCGATGTATGCCAAAGCTGAGTCCGAAGGTGAAACTGGTGCAGCTGGCGCAACTGAAGAGACAGTCGTCGATGCCGAGTTCGAGGATGTCGCCGAGGATAAAACTGAAGGGGAGAATGAAGAAGACGAAAAAGAGAGTAAATAAACTCCAGCTTCTTTCGTCTGGCATTCACCTGTAGCCGCAAGCATATAGCGACAATAAGTTGTTCATCGCTCCCACGGAAACAGGTATAAAGTAACAGCAGCAGGACTCGGGTTTCCCGGCTCCTGCTGTGCTGTTGGCGACCCGTGTGTCGCCAGGAAAGTGCACCTTGAAGAAACGCGATTACTACGAGATACTTGAAGTCAATGTAAATGCCAGTGCGACCGAGATAAAGAAGACTTACCGGCGGCTGGCGATCAAGTATCATCCGGATAAAAATCCCGGCGACAAATCCGCTGAAGAGAAGTTCAAGGAACTTTCCGAAGCTTACGCGATCTTGTCAGACGCCCAGCAACGTGCAACCTATGATCAATTCGGGCATGCCGGACTGGAAGGTGGCGGCTTCTCGTCAGGCGGCTTTAATTTCGGTGGCACACCATTTGAGGATATTTTTGGCGACATCTTCGGTGACATCTTTGGTGGTGGCGGTGGTGGCCGGCGCAGTCGGGGACGACGCGGCGATGACCTGCGCTACAATCTGACCATCTCCTTTGATGAGGCGGCCTTCGGCATGGAGACCAAGGTTCAGTTGCCGCGGCATCAGACCTGTGAGGCCTGTGACGGCAGCGGTGCTGCCGAAGGCACCGCCCCCCGCAGCTGTGACACTTGCGGTGGCCACGGTCAAGTACGGATTCAACAGGGTTTCTTTTCCTTGACCCGCCCTTGTCCAGACTGCTCCGGTGAGGGTAAGGTTATCGACACACCCTGCTCTGATTGCCAGGGGAGTGGTCGGATCCGGCGTAAAAAATCAATCTCCCTGAAGATTCCGGCCGGGGTCGAAACCGGCACCCGCCTAAAGCTTAACGGCGAAGGTGAATCCGGTGCCCATGGTGGACCGCCCGGCGACCTTTACGTGGTAATCACCGTCTCCGATCACCCGATTTTTCAGCGTGAAGGACAGGAAGTTATCTGCGAGGTGCCGATCAGTTACACGCAAGCAGCCCTCGGCTGCACACTGGAAGTACCGACCCTCGATGGGAAAATGAAAATCAAGATTCCGTCCGGCACCCAGTCGGGCAAGGTTTTGAAATTGGCTGGCAAAGGTATTCCATCATTACAGGGCTACGGTCGCGGCGATCAATTGGTGGTGGTTCGAGTTGAAACTCCGACCGGATTAACCGCCCGACAAAAGGAATTGCTCGAGGAGTTTGCCAAAGAGGGCGGGGAAGAGATTCATCCGCTCGGAAAAAGCTTCCTCGACAAGGTAAAAGACTTGTTCGATTAAAACACTCGTCCTGACCTCGGACTGTGGAGGGAACAGCATGTTGTTGCGGCAACGACAATTAATACAAACTATTATGTTTGTGCTCCTGGCCTTGATCCTGGCTTTGCCGGTAAATCTATGCGCCGAAACGCAAAGTGCCAACACCTTACTCGATGACGCACTCCAGCTCTACACGGTAGGCGACCATGCGGCGGCCTTGCCGCAGCTGCTGTTCCTGCTCGAGTCGGCCGATGAAGAAATGCCGATGATCGAGGCACGGCTGGCGGTTGCCAATATCTATCTGCAAAATAACCAGAGCGACGCGGCTCTGGCCCAGATCAGTTTGGTTCCGCCGACCCTGCGCAATGATCGAACCCGCCTGCTCGAAGGACAAATCCTGCTGAAAACCGGCCTGTACGACGAAGGTGTTGCGACCCTGAAACGGGTTGATGAACAGAACCTTCCGACGGCCGAGCGCGCAATTCTGCTTACCGATCTGGCGCGCGGTAGTGCCGGTCAGGGAGCATTGTTCCCGGCACTCTGGTTTATTCATCGAGCCTTGCCGTTAACAGAAACTCCTGAGCAGGAGTCAAGGGCTTTTGCTCTGGCTATGCAATTGCTGAGCGCGGATGAAACCACACCACAGTTGCCGGAAATCGCATTCATGTTTGCCGGCACACCGATTGGTGCTGCCACCGCCATTCGTCAGGTCGAGCTTGCTCTCGCGGCCGGTGATGATGACCTGGCTCGTGCCCAAATAGTTCAGATCGATATCGGTATGATCCCGGCCGGTTTTCGCAAACCGGCCATTATCCTGTTTACTGAGCTGACCGGGATGGACTGGCTACAGCGCTCGATCGGCGTAGTCCTGCCACTTTCAGGTAAATATGCTGCTTACGGCGAGTTTGTCCGGCGCGGCATGGAACTGGCGCTGGACGGAGCCGCTAATGCGACCGGCGTGCGCTTTCTGTTTGCTGACGGTGCAGCAGACGCGACAAGAAGCCAGGCCGCGGTCAGCTCTCTGCTGCGCAACGAAAAAGTAGTGGCGGTGACCGGCGCAATTACCGGTTCGGCTGCTGTGGCGATTGCCGAACAGGCGCAGAGCGAGCACGTTCCGCTAGTGACCTTGTCGCAACGCGATGGCCTGCCGGAGACCGGAGCTTACGTATTTCGCAACTCCCTGACTGCCCGCCAACAGGCCGAGACATTGGCCCGCTATGCGATCCTCGATCAGGGCCTGACAAGTTTTGGCGTGCTCTACCCGGAGAACCGCCTCGGCCAGAAGATGGCCGACCTGTTTACCGAAGAAATAGAAAAACTCGAAGGTGAGGTTATTGCGCTACAGAGCTATGCTGACACCGCCAACGATTTCGGTCGCCAGATCAAACTGCTCAGAGGTGAAAATCCGTACGCGGTTGAAAAAAATATGACCGACGAGGAGCTGCTGCTCGATCTGTTTGTACCGGATCCGCCACCAGTCGATTTTGAAGCGTTGTTTATTCCCGATTACGCTGATCGGATCGCCGTCATAGCGCCACAACTAACCTACTACGGCATTGAAAATGTGCCGTTGCTCGGCATTAATGGCTGGAACTCACCTGAGCTGTTAAGCACAGTCAGCAAGTTTGTTGAAGGGGCGGTTTTTGTCGACGGTTTCTTCGCTTACAGCCCCTACCCGTTCGTCAAGGAATTCGTTGATCGTTATTTTGAAAAATATGGCGAAGTGCCAACCTTCCTGCAGGCTCAAGGTTATGATGTCGCCGGCATACTCCTCTCGATCCTGGATGACCCGGCGATACGAACCCGCGACGACCTGCGTCTGGCTCTGAGCCAGTTGCCGACTTACCCCGGGGTCACCGGAGCGACAACTTTCAACCTGATCGGTGAAGCGGACAAAGCCCTCTATCTGCTCCAGATGCGCAACGGCAACATTGAACAACTCAGCAGCCTGGTTGATGACGAGACAGCTGAGCCAGGTATCATCAACGAGCAATTTTTTAATGATTAGTGAATTATCCGGAAAAACACGATTGCGTGCGGGGCTGATCTGCCTGTTGAGCGTACTGTTTTGTGTAGCCTGCCAGCCGGTTGAGCTGAACAGCCCTGAATCAGGACCGGGCAGTGTCAGCGGCACGGTCTTGATGCCTGACGGATCTCCGGCGACCGGGGCGTATGTCTACGCCTATCGCAGTAACAGCAAAGGGCTGCGTGGACCGGCTGATTTTGCGGCCAGCGTAGACGCCGAAGGACGTTACACCCTCGATGTTATACGGGGTGAGTACCACTTGATTGCCCGCCAACGCCAGGCAGGTGGCGGTTCCGGGCCACCACGCGCCGGTGATGCCTGGGCTGTCTACGCTGACAATCCGATAATGATTAATAGTCCAGATGCCGAAATAGCCGACTTCCTACTACAGGCCGGAACCGGTCTGCACCAGGTTCGTCAGGGGAGTCTTACTTCAGGAGATACCGGTTTTTCCGGGATGCTGAGCAATGCCGCAGGTGAACCGGTTGAAGGGGCGTTTGTCCTTGCTTACCAGTCAGCCGATTTCCGGCGGATGCCTGATTTTACCTCGTTACCGGCCGGACCTGATGGTCGATTTATTCTTTATGTACCGGATTCAGGCCGCTATTGCCTCGCGGCGCGCAAACAGACCCGGGGTCAGCCGCGTGAAGGTGAGCCGTACGGTACTCTCGGCGCGAACGACGCCAGCTGTCGGCAGGTCGAACGTAACCAGATTCTTGACATCGGCACGATCATTCTCCGCCCGCACCGTCGCTGATAGTCAACTATTTTCACCAAGAGCCAGCAAGGCGTGCAGTAATTCAACCCTCGGCATAGCAACCCCGGCGGTATGCGCCCGTCTTAGTGGTTCAGCATAAATTGATTCCAGCTCCAGCGGTCGACCTTCCAGACGATCGAGCATCATACTCGGACGATAGTGATCCATGCCGTCAGTGACGATCAGCATGCGCGCGATAAAACCCTCCACCTCGATCGGAGTCAGCAGAGATTGTGCATTGGCGGCGGCAGCGACTTCAGCCATCAACTCGGAAATCTCCCGGCGCAACAGTCGGTCGGACAACAGAACCGTGACATCCTGACCGGTCAGGGCACAGAGGCCGTTGAACGGGATATTCCAGACCAGCTTTTCCCAGCGCGCTTTGAGTAGGTCAGCGACCGCTTCACAGGCGAGGCCAGCCCGGATAAATGTTGCGGCAACTACCTGACAACGTTCCCCGGCTTCCGGCCTGAATGGGCCAATACGGACGGCGCCCTGGCCAAGGTGGTGTACGGTCCCCGGCGCTCCACGATTGGCGCACAAAAATGCAATCCCACCGAGAATCCGCTCTGCAGGAAACCGTTTGGCCAGATGTTCTTCGTTACCAAGACCGTTTTGCAAGGTCAGAATAACGGTATCAGGGCCAATCAGCGGCTCAAGCAGAGTGTACACCCGGTCATTGTCAAAGGTTTTCAGCCCGACAATAACCAGATCAACCTGGCCAATACCGGCTGTTGTCCGGTGTCCATTAACCTCCGGCAGGTGGAAATCACCATCGACTGAGGCGACCTGCAGACCGTTACTGAGAATCGCAGCATAATCACGACGCAACAGAAAATGAACTTCTTCACCACCACGTTGTAGCAGGGCTCCATAGTAAAGACCAAGGGCACCGGCACCGACAATCGCAATTCGCATTCTCTTCTCCGTGTCTGGTTTCTGTAGTCCTTATAGCATTGTCGAACGAGGTCGGCAATTACCGGTTACTGGTATTTCTGTCGACAGGTCTGCAGACGACCGTAAATCCGGCGTTTAGCTTGACGTTCAGCACTATTTTTGATAGACTCACTCTCTTTCTATAAGGAGCACATTTATGTTTAAAATAGGTGACCGAGCAGTATATCCGACCCAGGGAATAGGCGTTATTGAAGCGATAGAATCAAAGGACTTTGGCGGAGTCGAGACAGACTTTTACATTTTACGAATTGTCGACAGCGACATTACGATAATGGTGCCAACCGGCAATGCCGCGCATATTGGCCTGCGTAGTCCGATAGACAAGAAACGGGTAACCTCTATTTTCGACATGCTCGAAGAAAAAACAGTCATCGCGAGCGGAACAATCGCCTCCTGGAGTCGGCGCCAGCGTGAATATAACGATAAAATCAAAACCGGGGATCTGTTTGAAGTGGCAGAGGTTTTGCGTGAACTTTATGCTATACGTGACGGCAAAGAGCTCTCCTACGGCGAAAAGAAGGTTCTGGAACTGGCCCGCAAACTGCTGGTCAAGGAAGTAGCTCTGGCCGAAGGTGCGGATGAAGACGCAGTTACCAAGCGGGTCGAAAATATTTTTCTCAACTAATATGCTCCGGGCGGGATAGCAGATGAGCGTCATAGTGTTGATCCCGGCCGCCGGAACAGGCCGCCGCATGGGGGCCGGAACAAATAAACAGTATCTGGAGCTGGCCGGTCGGTCGGTTCTGTCCCGAACGATTGCAGAGTTTGAGCAACATCCCCTGGTCGACACTATCACCATCATCGTCGCAAAGTCAGAACTAGCCTACTGTGAAGAAGAAATCGTGGCCCGTGGAGATTACCGCAAAGTACACGCGGTGGTGTCTGGCGGCGCCGAACGCCAGGACTCTGTCTATTGTGGGTTGCAAACCTGCGCCGCCGAAGCTGACGACTTGATTCTGATTCACGACGGCGCCCGGCCGCTGGTCAGCGCCGGAATTATCGACCGGGTGATCGCCGCGGGACAACAACACGGAGCTTGCCTGACAGCCGTGCCGGCCAAGGATACGATTAAGATTGTTGCAGACGGCTGTGTGGTTACTACGCCGGACCGTGCGACGCTCTGGCTGGCACAGACACCACAGGCTTTTCGCTACGACCTGATTCGTTCGGCCCACGACCGGGCTGCAACACAAGGGATGCGAGCGACCGATGACGCCCAGCTGGCCGAGTGGGCAGGACTGAAGGTTCATGTAGTGCAGGGCGACTACCGCAATCTCAAGATCACCACACCGGAGGATCTGGAGCTGGCTGAACATCTGCTGGCCAGCGATAAGGAAGCGAAGTCATGATACGAATCGGCCACGGTTACGATGTGCATCGCCTGGTTCCTGAACGCAAACTTATTATCGGCGGGGTCGAGATTCCCTATGAACTCGGGCTGCTCGGCCATTCCGACGCCGATGTATTGCTGCATGCGATCTGTGATGCGATCCTCGGCGCCATAGGAGAAGGTGACATCGGTCACCATTTTCCCGACAGCGATCCAGCCTACAAAGGCATAGACAGTCGCAAACTACTCAAGCATGTGATCAACCTGGCTGAGCAACGCGGCTTTATCGTCAGCAATGTTGACACGACCGTAATCGCCCAACAACCGAAGCTGGCACCATATATCGAGCAAATGGTGGCGGTGATTGCCACCACATGCCGGGTCGATCCGGACCGGGTAAATGTCAAGGCGACCACCACCGAAGAGCTCGGGTTTGCCGGTCGCAAAGAAGGTATCGCCGCCAACGCCGTGGTCTTGATGCAGTCGACCGACTGGACGTGGCGCGATTTGGTCTAATGGCGACGCCATTTTAGATTCCCCAGTATTTTTTTTGTTGCACAAAATAGAAAAGAGAACGACTGATGAGTTCAGAAGATTCTAGTGTTAACTCCAATTTTATCCGCACCCTGATCCAAGAGGATCTCGATAGCGGTAAACATCAGACAATCGTAACCCGGTTTCCGCCCGAGCCGAACGGCTACCTGCATATCGGCCATGCCAAGGCGATCTGCCTGAACTTCGGTTTGGCCGCCGATTACAAAGGTCGTTGTCATCTGCGCTTTGACGATACCAACCCGGTCAAGGAAGAAGATGAATATGTCGAGGCGATCCGTGCGGATGTCAGCTGGCTCGGCTTTGACTGGGGGGAACATCTTTATTTTACCTCGAGCTATTTCGAACAGCTCTATAGCTATGCCGTGCAGTTGATTGAAAAAGGCAAAGCCTATGTCTGTAGCCTAACCCCGGAACAGATTCGCGAATCTCGCGGCACCCTGACCGAGCCGGGGACAGACAGCCCGCACCGCGAGCGGTCTGTCGCAGAAAACCTCGACCTGTTCCAGCGGATGCGTGCCGGAGAATTCCCCAACGGTGCCCATGTGTTGCGGGCCAAGATCGACATGACCTCCGGCAACCTCAACCTGCGCGATCCGATTCTCTACCGGATTCTGCACGCCGCACATCATCGCACCGGTGACGATTGGTGTCTCTATCCGATGTATGATTTTGCCCACGGTCAATCCGATTCGCTCGAGGGGGTGACCCACTCGATCTGTACCCTTGAATTTGCCGATCATCGGCCGCTGTACGACTGGTTTATTCAGGAATTGGGGGTTTTCGCACCGCAGCAGATCGAATTTGCCCGGCTCAATCTCTCCTACACGGTGATGAGCAAACGGAAGCTGTTGCAGCTGGTCGAGGAGCAGCTGGTCAACGGCTGGGATGATCCACGCTTACCGACCCTGGTCGGAATGCGCCGACGTGGCTATCCGGCAGCGGCCATTCGTAAGTTTTGCGACCTGATCGGCGTTGGCAAGGCGGCCAGCTGGATCGAGCTGTCGGTGCTTGAGGATTGTGTACGCGAAGAGCTCAACGCCTCGGCGCCACGGGCAATGGCGGTTCTAAAACCGCTGAAAGTAGTCATTACCAACTACCCGGAAGAGCAAGTTGAACAGTTGACGGCGGCGATCCATCCGCAGAAGCCAGAGATGGGGAACAGAACGGTACCGTTCAGCCGCGAGATCTACGTTGAGCAGGACGATTTCATGGAAGAGCCACCAAAAAAGTTTTTCCGCCTCGGCCCCGGCCGCGAGGTTCGTCTGCGCAACGCCTATATCGTCCGTTGTGATGAAATAATCAAAAATGCGGCTGGTGAAGTAATTGAGCTACGCTGCAGCGCCGACCTCGACACCCTCGGCAAGAAACCGGCTGACGGACGCAAGGTCAAGGGGACGATTCACTGGGTCAGCGCACAACATGCCGTGCCGGTTGAAGTGCGCCTGTACGATCGGCTGTTTTCAGTTGAGAACCCCGATAAGGGTGATGATTTCCGGCAGAACCTTAATCCGGATTCACTCCAGACGATCACCACCGTCTATGCCGAAGCCGGACTGGCTGAGGCCAAGCCGGGCATCGCTTACCAATTTGAGCGCACCGGCTATTTCTGCGTCGACCCGATCGACTCGACCGCCGATAAAACAGTTTTCAACCGGATCGTCAGCCTGCGTGATTCCTGGGCCAAGGAACAGGGCAAGTAACCAGAACCAAACCGTTTTGTTGAGGAGTTATCAGTATGTCGTTACGCGTTTACAATACCATGGCCGGTTGCAAGCAGGAATTCCAGCCGCTGACCCCTGATACCGTCAAGATGTATGTCTGTGGCGTAACGGTTTACGACCATTGCCATATTGGCCATGCCCGGGCCAACATCGTCTTCGATATTGTTTACCGCTATCTCAAATATGCCGGTTACAAAGTCACTTATGTGCGCAACTATACCGATGTCGATGACAAGATCATCAACCGGGCCAACGAACGGGGCATTACGAGTAAGGAGTTGTCGGAGCAGTATATAAAAGCTTTCGACGATGATATGACGGCCCTCGGCCTGGAAAAGCCGACCCACCAGCCGAAGGCGACCGATTATATCCCGCAGATCGTCGATCTGGTCAGTCAACTGATCGAGCGCGGACTCGCCTACGAGTCGGCCGGCGATGTCTATTTCTCGGTTGATAAATTTCCGGACTACCTGAAGCTCTCCAAACGTAATATGGATGACATGCTAGCTGGGGCGCGCGTTGCGCCGGGTGAGCAAAAACAGAACCCGATGGACTTCGCTCTCTGGAAGACCGCCAAGCCGGGGGAACCGTCCTGGCCATCGCCGTGGGGTGAGGGACGACCCGGTTGGCATATCGAATGTTCGGCCATGAGCATGGACTTGCTCGGACCGTCGTTTGATATCCATGGTGGCGGCAAGGATCTGGTCTTTCCACACCATGAGAACGAGATCGCCCAGAGTGAGGGGACTAGTGGCAAACCGTTTGTCAAATACTGGATGCACAACGGTTTTGTCAATATCAACCAGGAAAAAATGAGCAAATCACTCGGCAACTTCTTCACCATCAAGGATATCCTGAAGAAGTACGATCCTGAAGTGGTGCGCTTTTTCATCATCAGCGCTCATTATCGCTCACCGATTGATTTCTCTGATCAGAACCTGGAAGACGCCAAGGCTGGTCTCAGCCGGTTCTATGAGCTGCTGAAAGCGGCTGACGGACTGCTGGGTAAAATGCCGGTGCCGGACAAAGCAAATTGCCCGGCGATTGAAGACTCAGAGCGGGGGATTTATGATCGGATTGAGCTACTCGACGAACGGTTCGCCGAGGCGATGGATGATGATTTC
>JAUVAJ010000183.1 GCA_030591795.1 Desulfuromonadales bacterium
CCGGTTGCGCCCATCAGGATGATCTCAGGTTTGTGTGTTTCAATTAGATGACAAACGGCAGCGTTGAACGCCTGGGTGCGGTAGTGCTTATAGACCGGTGCATCGAGCAGGATGGCCCGGTCGGCACCATAGACGAAGGCCTCATGGCAGAGATGCTCTACAGCTTCACCGATGACCAACGCTGTTAATTCAACCTGTAGCGTGTCGGCCAGATCACGACCTGCTCCGAGCAGCTCCCAGGAAACCTTGGCCGCTTTTCCTTCGGTCTGTTCGATATAGACCCAGACGCCATTGTAGGCTGCTAGTCTGTCTTTTAACGCTGATTCATCCGGGTCGGTGACTTCCTCTGTGTTGGTGCCGCTTTGAGCAATCGCAGCAAGGATCTTTTGCTCTTCGAGGGTGAAATGCATCACCAACGCTTCAGATGGGCAGATCTTGACGCATTTGACGCAGCCGATACAGTTTTTCTCAATAATAATCGGTTCACCATCAGCCTGCATCTCGATGGCATCTACCGGGCAGGAGCTTTCGCAGCGGGCACCGCAGGCAATGCACTTACCTTCGAGCAGGCGGGCGATGCCGCGGGGTTTTTTAATTGCTTTTTGTTTAGCCATGGTTGATTTTTTCGCTTCGGAATATTTGCTAGCCGGTTACAGGGTCAGGAGGTCTTTGTCCAATAGCTTGTCGACCAGTAGTTGTGCTGTGCCGACTGGATCATTTACCCCGTCGCCAATGATTTCACCTTTGTCGCGATCCGGTGAGAAAATTTTACTGACCCAGGTGGGTGAGCCTTTCAGACCGATGGTTTGTACATCCAGACCAAGTACCGAGTTGTCCCAGAGGGTGACGTCTACCTGTTCTGCGACCAGCCGCATCGGAACGGTCGGGTAGCGGGGTCGGTTGATCTCGCGGACGACGGTGATCATGGCTGGTAATGGCGCTTCGACGATTTCGTGGCGGCCTTCGAGTTTGCGTCGAACCCGGATAGTTCTGTTCTCAAGGTCGAGCTGCTCGATTTGGTCGACCAGAGTTAACTGAGAGTAGTTGAGGCGGGTGGCGATGCCCGGTCCGACCTGGGCGGTGTCACCGTCGATCGTCTGCTTGCCGCAGATGACCAGAGCGACCTCTTCTTCGCTATGCAGTTTTTCAATGGCTGCCGCGAGGACTTTGCTGGTAGCCAGAGTGTCGGCGCCGCCAAACACGCGATCGCTGCAGAGAATTGCCTGGTCAACACCGATCGCGCAGGCTTTGCGCAGCGCGGCTTCGGCGTTAGGCGGCCCCATCGACAGAGCTGCTACCTTGAGGCCGAAGCGATCCTTGAGGCGCAAACCTTCTTCTATGGCATGGGTGTCATAGGGGTTGGTGATGAACGGGATGCCATCACGGACCAGGGTGTTGGTTTCCGGATTAATCTCGACCTGGGTCGTGTCCGGGACCTGTTTGATACAGGAAACAACTAGCATATGGGAGCTCTTTCGGGGTGTTTAATAGTATCCGTTTCGGCTCAGTTTGCGCAGGTTGAAGTTGGTAATGATCTTGGAATGCAAACAGCCGATTCGCGGGCAGATACCAACGCAGTTAGCAAAGTTCTGATCCGGGGTAGTAAACATTGAGACCAGGGAAGCGTCACAGCTGCATTTATCGTAGTCAGGTAGTGGCTCTTTACAGGTCGGACAGCTGATTTCGATCAACTCATCTTCGATACACGCAAAATCAATAAAGGTACGATCCATGTCGCCGATGACCGGGCTTAAGGTGAGCAGGCCGGTTTGTGTCGCATTTTTAAGTTGCACGGTCAGGCCGTCAAACCCTTCGAACTGGTGGGCCGGGTCGAGCAGACTGTGTCCGTTGTGACAAAAGCATTTAATAATGACCCGTAAGCCTTCGGGAGTCAGGTGGGTCTCATGTGTTGGTTGTTGACTCGTTTTCCCTTCTTCATTGCTGATTGACCCTGTCATAGGGAGTCTCCTTGAATTAATGCATAATATTTAATCATCGATATGAGAAGTTTTAATCGTAGCACAAGTCGGATGAAAATTCATATAAGTTACTTAAAATCAAATAGTTATGGAACATATTTTTAGGTTGAATAAATTATTGTAGTATTTCTGGTTGAAGACCTGTGGGGAAAACCTTGGCATTTCAGTCGGTTTTGAGAAAAACAGCATGTGTGATGTTGATTGAAATTTAGAGAGAATAAAAAATATTATAATTTAGGCTGGCTTTGTGTTCTGGTTAGCTGGATGTTTAGCTATCTGTCTGTTTTTATGTCCTTTTTAATGATTCAGCACAATTTGGAGTTGCGTACAATAACGTCTGTCATCCCCGAATGGTTCTATCGGGGCTCCACGTTTGAAAGCCTGGATTCCCGATTACACCCTCGGGAATGACAATTTTCTATTTTCTGAATAATAAAAAATGATTTTGTTTATTGATGCCCGTAGATTTCTACGAAGTAGCTCATTATGTAAGCGAAAAATGATTAAGAAATAGACATGATTCGCATGATCTGTTAGCCTTTTTCAGTTTCAGTGTTTTTGGAGGTGATGGAAGTTTGTTGGTATGCCTCTTTTTTATACACAATGTCGAGTAAACTCACAGGAGGAAACATGTGCCCGTCTATTGATGAGAAAGTTGAACCAATTTTCAAGGAAGTTCTCGATCGTAACCCAGGAGAAGTAGAATTTCATCAGGCCGTAAGGGAAGTGTTGGAATCTCTTGGTCCCGTGCTGGTAAAGCATCCGGAATTTGCTGAGCACAAGATTATTGAGCGTATCTGTGAACCTGAGCGGCAGATTATTTTCCGGGTTCCCTGGGTAGACGACAACAGCGTTGTTCAGATCAATCGAGCCTTTCGCGTTGAATTTAACAGCGCTCTCGGCCCTTACAAAGGTGACCTCCGCTTCCATCCGTCTGTTTATCTCGGTATCGTTAAATTCCTCGGATTTGAGCAGATTTTTAAAAATGCCCTGACCGGATTGCCGATTGGTGGCGGCAAGGGTGGTTCTGATTTTGACCCTAAAGGTAAGTCGGATGGTGAAGTTATGCGCTTCTGCCAGAGCTTTATGACAGAGCTCTATCGTCATATTGGTGAGCACACCGACGTTCCGGCCGGTGATATTGGTGTTGGTGGCCGAGAAATAGGTTACATGTTTGGCCAGTACAAGCGGATTACCAATCGGTGGGAAGCTGGCGTACTGACTGGCAAAGGTCTCGACTGGGGCGGATCTCTGGTTCGGACGGAAGCAACAGGTTACGGTGCGACTTTCTTTGTTGATGAAATGCTCAAAGTTCGTAAGGACTCTTTTGATGGTAAAATATGTACGGTCTCCGGCTCGGGTAACGTATCCATATACACTATGGAGAAAATTACCCAACTGGGCGGAAAAACCGTCGCCTGTTCTGACTCAAATGGCTACATCTATGATGAGAAAGGTGTCGATCTGGATTTAGTCAAGCAGATCAAGGAGATTGAGCGTCGGCGTATAAGCGCTTACATTGATACCCATAAACATGCCAAATACATCGCTGGTGGAAATATTTGGGAAGTCCCTTGTCAGGTTGCCATGCCGTCGGCTACGCAAAATGAGATCAATGGCAAAGATGCGAAGCTTCTGGTCAAGAACGGCTGTATCGCAGTTGGTGAAGGCGCGAACATGCCGACCACGCCTGAAGGTGTTAAGGTCTTCCTCGATGCCAATATTGCATATGGCCCGGGTAAAGCTGCAAACGCCGGTGGTGTTGCGACCAGCGCTTTGGAAATGCAACAGAATGCTCGCCGTGATTCATGGACATTTGAGCATACCGAGAATCGTCTACGGGAAATCATGTCGAACATTCACTCGACCTGTTATGAGACTGCTGATGAATTTGGTACACCTGGTAATTATGTCAATGGCGCTAACATTGCCGGCTTTATTAAAGTCGCCAAGGCCATGGTCGCTTACGGGGTTGTGTAAATTAGCACCAAATAGAAAAACAGAAGTTGAGATGGTGAAGATTTTCGTCTGGAAACTCATTATTGAAATGACAGTACAGGCCTGTGTATTCCCTTTTATGGAAATTCACAGGCCTGTTTTTTTGGTTAAACAAGATTCAGTGACTATTTATATTCTATCACTTGTTGTTCTTTGTTAAAATTGACAGATTGATATTTAATTGATCTGCAACCAGATGCCATGGAGAAATAAATGCAATCATCGGAGCGTGTTTCCACAGGCTATGCCGGAATGGATGAAATTCTTGATGGCCTGCGAATCGGCGACAATGTTGTTTTAAAAGTCGATTCGATTGAAGACTATCGGTATTTCGTTGGTCCTTTTGTTGATCAAGCTCTGGTTTCAGGGAAAAAAGTTGTCTACATGCGTTTTGGTGATCATTCGCCCTTGATTGAGCCTTCGCCACGCGTCACCATCTATGAGTTTGACCCGCGACAGGGGTTTGAGTCTTTTGCCAGTCGGATTCACAAAGTTATCACCGATGAAGGGCCCGGTACTTTTTACGTTTTCGATTCTCTGTCTGAGTTGTTATCTGCCTGGGCGACAGATCATATGATTGGCAACTTTTTTCGTGTTACCTGCCCCTACCTGTTTGAGCTGGATACGG
>JAUVAJ010000088.1 GCA_030591795.1 Desulfuromonadales bacterium
AACCCCATAAAGCTGTGGCAGGTATATGCCTGACCGAATGCATAATGCTGATTTGTGCGCCGGTTGCAGGGATCAGTGTGGCAAAAAAGACCGGGAGGACAGCCGACAGGATAACTGTAGAGAAGGCAGAGTTAGCCCAATCATACATACACCAGCCGAACCAGGCTTTGCGGCGGTTCTGCTTAGTAGTGCCGTTCGAGGAGGTGTTCATGGTGTCTGATTGTTGTTGCCGGAACTGCGCATATGCCGTACATAAGCGCATGCATTGTCGAGCCAGTCCGCGGTTTTGACCACTTCAGGCGTGAGGTTAATGCATTCTTCACCCATCTTAAAGCGCTTATGATAGACCTTGCAGAGGCGGGTGTTTATATCGAGATACCGGCAAGGGATGCTGGTGTGATAGATCTTATTGTCCAGTCCAATGGTCTTTTCGAAGCAACAATCGCCGCATTGAATACAAATATTTTCCCACGATTCTTGATCCATAACCGTTTACCGGATGTTGAAAAGTATTCGGGCACCTGCAAAACGACAGGTGCCCGGGATTTATTTACTCTTTGCTGGTAATGGTGAGGATTTTTTCTGCCAGGATCAGATTGTCGGCATCGAGAACCTGTACCTTGAGTTCACCAGGGGTAAGGTGCCAGATCTGTTTACTCGACCAGGTGCGCCATTGGTCAGAGCCGACATTCAGCTGGACTCGGGCAATTTCAATATCGTTGTAAGTCCAGAGGTGAGTAACCACGGTTGCATTCGCATTAAGTATTTTGGTGAAAAAATAGACATTCTTTTCGCCGTAATGGACTGATTCCAGTTCGTTAGCCGGCTCGCGATCATTAAGACTTGTACAAAAAACAGCACGTTCAATATCTACTTCATTAGCTGCAAAAACAGCGGACGGAACAATCAACGCAAGAGCAAGTATTGCTAGAATCAGATATTTCATACGACCCCTCCAAGGGTAAGAGTTTTAGTGTCATTTGTTCTGTTCTTAAGTTATAGCAGTACATGGGTCGTTGTTCAATTACTGATATGGCATCAGTTGTTTTTTTTAGCTTCTATCAGAAATCAGTTCGCCACCAACGGCAACCTGGTCGGGTCGGATTTCACGGATAAGGATAATTATTTTTTCTTTCGGCATGGCGTAAGCTTCTGCGGCAGAGCGGGTGAGCGCTTCTGTCAGTGTTCGGCGTGTTGCCATGTCGGCAATTGGCGGTCCTTCAATGGTGATAACCGGCATCAGTTTGTTCCTTTCAAGTTCTTAAGTCAGATCTATTTTTTTACGCATAGACTTCTGCTGCCCGCGTTTTACCTTGCTTTCAATACGTCTGGCGCGAGCTGCTTTAGACGGTTTGGTCGGCTTGCGTTTAATCGGTGATTTCCAGGCGTTGCTAACAATTTCATGCAAACGTTTCAAGGCATCACTACGATTTCTTTCCTGGGTGCGTTGGGTCTGAGCTTTAATGACAATGATACCATCGTGACTGATTCGATGATCACCAAGTTGTAACAGACGAGCTTTGACCTGGTCCGGTAGGGAGGAATTTTTGATATCAAAGCGCAAATGGATGGCTGTTGCCACTTTGTTGACGTTTTGCCCACCGGCACCTTGCGCGGGGAGGGCGCGGAGGTCTATTTCGTGTGCCGGGATTGAGAATTTGTGTTTTGATTTTTCCATGATTTGTCCTGAAATTATTTACTGGTACATCATAGATTAGATTTGTTGGATGTTAAAGTTTTTCATTTATAAAGTATCTATTTGCAGTGTTTTTAAGACCGTCGGGACGCGCCCCGACAAGCGCCTTACTTTTTGTCTAAGTGGCAACAAAAAGTAAGCAAAAAATGCCTTTATCCTGGCGGATGGCATCTCGAATGCGCTACAGGGGCAGGTTTTAATAACTATCGATAACTTGATTCGGGCCCGTTCCAATGGGGCCCTATCTGTTGATGGCTACTGGAGTGAAAAGCTTTGTCATTTCGAACGACAGAGAGAAATCTCGGGTTAAGTGGTTTAAACGAAAAGAGACAACAAGATCTCTCCCTGCTTGTGTGCCATAGCCTTGGCGAAGGCTCATGGTCGAGATGACAGACCATGTAATATGGATGGGGGCTGAACAGATAGGCCCCCGCCTTACAATCTACGAAGCAACGTCTCTATTTAGTTATATGGTGGATCACAAGAAGCAGATCACTATCACGCCAACTCATCAACCGCCACTCGATAGCGCGGATCTTCAATCACGTTAACCTCAATCATGCTCCCGGCATTCTTCAGCAGGGCACGACACTCGGCGCTGAGAAACTTAAGCCGCAACTTCTTCCCTTGATCGAGATAGCGCTCGGTCAGGTTGCTGACCGCTTCTATCCCGGAATGATCACAAACCCGCGCGCCACGAAAATCAATCACCACCTCGTCAGGATCTTCACCCGGGGTGAACTGATCATGGAACGAGCGGACTGAACCGAAGAACAATGGCCCGTTCAAGCGGTAGGTCTTGACTCCTGCATCATCAACCGAAATATCCGAATAGATCCGCCGGGCATTTTGCCAGGCGAAGACCAGCGCTGAAACGATGACCCCGACGGCGACGGCGATCGCCAGATCGGTAAATACGGTGACCGCTGAAACCAGCACCAGCACCAGAGCGTCAGTCAATGGGATCTTGTGCAGGATGCGCAGGCTCGACCAGGCGAAGGTGCCGACGACGACCATAAACATTACGCCGATCAACGCTGCCAGGGGGATCATTTCAATCAGGCCGGAGGCGAAGACGATAAACACCAGCAGACAGAGGGCTGCGGTGATGCCAGAGAGACGACCGCGGCCGCCGGAGTTGATATTAATAATACTCTGGCCGATCATCGCGCAACCACCCATGCCGCCAAAGAAGCCGGTACAGACGTTGGCAACCCCCTGACCGATACATTCACGATTACCCCGACCCCGGGTTTCGGTGACCTCGTCAATCAAGGTCATGGTCATCAGCGATTCGATCAAACCGATCGCGGCGAGAATCACTGAGTAGGGGAGAATAATCAACAGACTATCAAGGCTCAGCGGGACCAGCGGCAGATGGAACGTCGGCAGGCCGCCGGCGACTGAAGCGAGATCACCGACGGTGCGGGTATCGAGACCAAACCCGTGGACCAGGGCGGTGACCACCAGGATCGCGGCCAGGGCTGACGGGAAGGCCATAGTCAATTTCGGCAGTAAGTAGATAGTCGCCATGGTCAAGGCGACCAGTCCGAGCATCAGGTAGAGGGTTGGCCCCTGCATCCATTGTTGCACACCGGCGGCGTCAGCCAGCTTGAACTGACCGAGCTGGGCGAGAAAGATGATGATCGCCAGACCGTTAACAAAGCCGAGCATTACCGGATGCGGAATCAGCCGGATAAACTTGCCGAGACGCAGCAGACCAGCGCTGACCTGAATAATCCCCATCAGAACGACGGCCGCAAACAGATACTCAACGCCGTGGTCAGCGACCAGCGACACCATGACCACCGCTAGTGCACCGGTAGCACCGGAGATCATCCCCGGGCGTCCGCCGATGACGGCAGTAATCAGCCCGACCATAAAGGCGGCATAGAGTCCGACCAGCGGCTCAACTCCGGCAACGAAGGAGAAGGCGACTGCCTCCGGAACCAGGGCGAGGGCGACGGTCAGGCCGGAGAGTAGATCATCTTTGCTGCTGGCACTTTTTCTGACGAGAAAATCAAACATCGTTTGTCCTTAAATAGTCGAATTTACGCAGAAAACGCGCAAAAGGACGCAGACTATAGGCGTGATGTCTGCTCTATGGCAAGGGAAAAGTTTTCATGTCTTGATTTTGTTCAATTTGTTATGTTGTTCATCACGATTACCCACGATTTTAAGGGTAGGATGATAAAATGGAGTCAGGTTACTCTTATGTTACAGCGCAAATCTGATACCAGGCGCCGGAAAATGGCGAAGCGGACTGAGTTTGTAGTCATTTTTGTGTTGCTGGTGATTTCATCAGCCCATCTGATCAGATTGCTGACCGGCGTGGAGATTACCATTTCCGGTGCTGTAATCCCGATCTGGACCAGTATCGGCGGCTGTGTCGGCCCGGCGTTATTAGCTTTTCTGTTCTGGTGGTCGCACAGGTGAATGTTATTTACAGGAAAAGATAGATCACGCAGAGACATCTTGATTGAAGAGGGGTTAATCTGATGGAAGTCGAAAAGATCAAAGTGCAGATGGAAAATGGCCAAACCATTGAGGTGGCTGTGACCGACAAGAGTGTCGATGCAATCTATATCGCGCTCGGCGAAGGGATTCATAATGTAAAGTGCAGGCTGCTGCCGACACGCAACAAGCTGGCCTACGCCGGTAGCGTTATGGGGCGGGAGATGATTTACGAGCGAAGTGTTAAGGATGTGCAGGCCGACATCGCTCATATTGAGCAGGTTAATTTTCAACATAAATATCGTTAAGAGGTGATGCTATGAAGATGTTTATTATTATCGGCAGTCTCAATGCTTTAATCGGCGTTGGCCTTGGTGCTTTTGGTGCCCATAAAATAAAAACAAAATTCAGCCAGGAAATGCTGACAGTTTGGGAGACGGCTGTTCAATACCACTTAATCCACGCCCTCGGCCTGATTCTGATCGCCATTCTTTGTCAGCTCATGCCGGAAGCCTCATTGCTACTCAATGCCGGTTGGTTGTTTCTTGGCGGTATTGTTCTATTCTCTGGCAGCCTCTACGCAATGGTTCTGACCGGCAATAAAGGACTTGGTATTATTACCCCTATGGGCGGCGTCGCCTTTTTGCTCGGTTGGTTGTCGATTGCGGTGGATGCGTTTAAGCTTGGCAGTTGAAAATGTCACAGACGGTTGGTCAGGGAGCTGCGCGATGAATAGCACTGCTGATACAAAAAGTGATTTTACGACAACGTTACTGCCCGGCGTTGATAAATCGGTCTGTCGGATGGGGATCGCCGGCAATTACGGTCTGGACGCATCGGATATTGCCTGGGCCGCTGAGCGTGGGGCCAATTACTGGCTCTGGGGCAGTAGCTTTAAAAAGGTTACGGCAGGGATCAGGGATGTCATTCGGCAGGATCGGGACAAGCATGTATTGGCTATGCTCGGCTGGGGGTTCTTTGGCGGACAGGTGCGAAACAGCATAGAGAACGCCCTGCGTAAATTCGATACCGACTATCTTGATGTATTCAAGCTGAGTTGGCTTGGCAAGATGTCGGCTTATCGCAAAAGCGTGATCAACACCCTGTTGGAATTGAAACAGGAAGGTAAAATCAAGGCGATCGGTGTCAGCATCCATGACCGGCAACGTGCCGGTTGGCTGGCGCTTGAATCGGAGATTGATCTGTTTATGATCCGCTATAATGCCAAACACACAGGTGCGGAGCAGGATATCTTCCCGCATCTGGCTAACCGTAATCCGGCAATTGTCGGCTATACCGCACTGGCCTGGCGGCAACTGACGCGGCCATTACAGGGAGTTGAGCTGCCGCCTTGGCCCGGAGCTGAGCAGCTTGACGTTCCGCCATTGACGCCGGAGCTCTGCTATCGCTTTGTTTTGACCAATCCGCATGTGCATCTGGTTCTGACCGGCCCGCAAAATCGGCAACAGCTTGAACAAAATTTCGCTGCACTTGAGCAAGGACCGTTAACACCGGAAGAATTGAACTGGGTGCGAGAGTATGGCCAGATGGTCAAGGCGAAGAAAAAGCTCGATTTCCTGTGATAATCCACCCCATCTCTCTTGGTTCTTCCCGTCCTATCTGTTACCATGCGAACTCTTTTTGTCCGCTGAAACTTCAACCAACATATAAACTTGAAAGATATAGCCATGACTCCGCTCGATAAAGCTTTAAATGCTCTGCAGGATGATCCAGAAAACATTGAAAATCGTCACCATTTTTACAGCTTGTTTCTCCAAACCACTTTTTTGATCCCGATCTTCAACGAAGAGAGCGGTGAGATGGCCAAGGATGGTGAGGTCGATAAGGAGAAGGCACTGCCGCTGATCATGGAGTCTGAAGGGAACAATTTTATGATGCTGTTTGATCATGAGGATCGGGTGGTTGCCTGGGCTGAAGAGGGGATTCAATGCATCACGTTCCCCGGCTACGTAGCTATCGCCATGGCGACCGATGGGTTGCATCTGGCGATGAATATTGGCACTGACTATGCCAAAGAATTTGTTCCTGAGGAGATTGAGTGGTTGAAGCAGGTGGTTGATCAAAGTGCTGAAGGTGAGGAAGAACAGACGGAGCAATAAGCTGTTCTTTCTATTCTAGCGGAAAACTTGTTCGGCCCCATACGGATTGGAGATTCTGTCATCTCGACTAACAGGAGAGATCTCGCTTCTTACCGTTCGTTTGAACAGCTAAAATCCAGATTTCTCTCCTTGTGCGCCATAGCCTTGGCGAAGGCGTATGTTCGAAATGACAAAGCCTTTCACTCCAGTTGCACCTGTAGAGAAGGCTCCGCACGAGTCCCGACGGTGTTGCTTGTTTTGTTTGTAACGATATTTACGCTTCACTTGAAAAGCAACAACCTTTAAATGCATAAACATAATAGAAGACAACTATGACCGATCAACATCCCGATCCGAATTTTGATAATCAACACAACTATGAACCGACCCCTGAGCCACCACCGGTGAAAGGTGGTTTTCTGCGTAAATTTGGCCCGATCGGCCTGCTGATCCTGTTCCTGTTTGGCAAACTCAAGTACATCGGTGTGCTGCTGCAGGTCGGTAAGTTTAAAACCTTCATCACCATGATGATCAGCATCTGGGCCTATGCCGTGTTCTGGGGTTGGCCATTTGCGGTCGGGTTCGTTGCTTTGTTGTTTATCCACGAGATGGGGCATGTCGTTGCCCTGCGTTCGATCGGAATCAAGGCGACCGCACCGATGTTTATCCCGTTTATGGGCGCTTTTATCGGCATGAAGCAGATGCCTGATAACGCATTTCATGAGGCGTTGGTCGGTTATGGTGGTCCTCTGCTCGGTACCATCGGCGCGATCGGTTGCGCCGGTGTCGGCCTGCTGACCGGCAACCCTTTCTGGTATGCCCTGGCGATGACCGGATTCCTGCTTAATCTATTCAATCTGATGCCGATTTCCCCGCTTGATGGTGGGCGCATCATCGGTGTTATCAG
>JAUVAJ010000117.1 GCA_030591795.1 Desulfuromonadales bacterium
GGCATCTCTATAGTTCATCCCGGATCGCGTTGTCCGCAATGTGAAACTCCGATTCGCTGGTATCAGAATATTCCGCTTTTAAGTTGGTTGGCACTTCGTGGTCGATGTGCAGAGTGCAAGACACCTGTCTCTTTTCGCTATCCACTGATTGAAACCTTAGCTGGAATCTTATACCTGCTGGTTTTTCTTTATTTCGGCTTGTCATGGTCGATGCTGGTATTCTGGTTGTTTACCTCGCTTTTGGTCGTGATCACGTTCATTGACCTCGATCACCAGATTATTCCTAATGTCATCAGCTTACCTGGTATCGTGATCGGTTTTGGTTGTTCTCTGTTCCTCTTGCCGTTGGCTTGGCAGGATTCGTTGCTCGGCATTTTGCTCGGCGGCGGGTTACTTTGGGCTATAGCTACTGGTTATCGGTTGTTAATGGGTGTTGAGGGCATGGGTATGGGCGATGTTAAGCTTCTGGCCATGATTGGCGCTTTTCTTGGTTGGCAGGCTGTCTTGCCGGTGGTTTTTCTCGGCTCACTTGCCGGCACCGCCATCGGTGTGCCATTTATGTTGCTGAAAGGCGAGGGGGGTAAACTGGCTATCCCTTTTGGGCCGTTTCTGTCACTGGGAGCAATCCTTTATCTGTTCTTCTGGGCACAACTCTTTAATTGGTATATCAATTCTTTTTTTCCCCCGATGTAACTTTTTTTGCCGCAATATGCTGTATTAAATACTGGCGACCGATACCTTATCTTGTGAAAACCCCCCAATATTTAAACTTTTATACCCTTATCTTTACTCAATAAGACTATAAATAACTTGACACTAACTTTAATTTACATATAATTAGGCACAATTGTGCTGAATAAATGCTAATTCTTGGGAAAAATCTATGGTGAAAAATAAAGTTAGAGAAATACGGGAATCTCTGCTCATGAGCAAAGCTGAACTCGCGCGTAAAGCTCGAGTTTCACCACTCACTGTCGATAGGATAGAGCGAGGAGAACCTTGTCGCATGTCGACAATGCGCAAAGTCATTCTTGCTCTAGGTCTCAAGCTGTCTGATCGTGAGAAGGTTTTCCCCGGTGGCGAATAGTGAGGATTGTGGTCTTGGGTTGGCCTTTGTCCTGATATTATTGTTAACGCTGTATTAAGGAATAATGGGATTTGTCCATGTTTTTTGGGAGCCAAAAAAAAGATATCATTGGTGTAGACATTGGATCGAGCTCCGTTAAGTTGGTGCAGTTGCGTGAATCGAAAGGAGTGTTTCATCTCTCCTCAATCGGTATAGCGCCGTTGCCGCCAGAAGCGATTGTTGACGGGGCGATCATGGACTCCAGTAGTGTCGTCGAGGTAATCGACGACCTGGTCAAGAGTCTGAAGTTGAAAACCAAGAATGTTGCGACGTCAATTTCCGGGCATTCGGTTATTATTCGTAAGATAAAACTGCCGATCATGACGGAAGAGGAGATGGAGGCTTCTATTCAATGGGAGGCTGAACAATATATTCCGTTTGAAATCTCCGAAGTCAACCTGGATTTTCAGATTCTTGGTCCAGATTCAGCAGATCCATCGCAGATGAATGTCATTCTAGTGGCTGCCAAAAAAGATTTTGTCAATGATTATATCGCTGTGTTTAATGAATGCGGTTTGGTGCCAATTGTTTTAGATATCGATTGTTTCGCTATGGAGAATGCCTTTGAAGCTAATCGGGAAATCGATGAACAGGGTGTTATCGCCCTGGTAAATATGGGTTCCAGTGCCATGAATGTGAATGTGCTTAAGGATGGTGTGTCAGTCTTTACGCGTGATATCACGGTTGGTGGCAATATGATAAATGAGGAAATACAGAAACGTCTCGGTTTAAGTAGTGATGATGCAGAAACTCTAAAACTGGGCGGCTCGGTTGATGGCGTTGATAAAACTTCAGCCGATGAGGTCATAGTAGACGCAATGGAAAGCTTGGTGCAGGAAGTGCAGCGATCCCTCGATTTCTTCTCGGCGACAGCATCGGATGATAAGATTCAGACAGTATTTGTAACTGGAGGAGTTTCCAGAAACCCTGCTGTTGTTAAGTTGCTTAATGAACGACTAGATCTGCCTGTAGAGTTGCTCAATGCATTTAGTCAGGTGGTCATTGATGAGAAAAATTTTGACATGGAATATATCGACGCTATAGGCCCTCTGATGTCTGTTGCAGTCGGGCTCGCAATGAGGAGGTTAGGTGACAAATGATTCGTATTAATCTGTTACCGGTCCGTGCGGCCCAGAAGAAAGAGCGCCTCAGGAGTCAAGTAACAATACTTGTGCTCTCTGTTGTTGGCTCGATTACTGTTTGCGCTCTAGTCTGGATGTCTTTGTCTGTAAAAGTCGATGATGTACAAGCTGAAATCAGGGCTAAAAATGCTGAAATTGCCCGACTCAAGAAAACTATCGGAGAAGTTGATCAATTCAAAAAGCTGCAAAATGAATTGCGTGGCAAGTTGGATATTTTATCGACATTGAAAGCCAATCGATCCGGCCCGGTCCGACTTCTCGATGAATTGAGCAAGGTGATTCCTGAAAAAGTATGGATTACAACTTTTACAGAATCTGGCGGTGAGATTGTGATTGCTGGCGCAGGGTTGACAGAGGAATCGGTTGCCGATTTTATGGGAAAGTTAGAGGCATCTGCATATTACATGAATGTTGAGCTCGATGTCCTGGAGCAGAAGAAGATTGACGGTCGTGATATGCAATCATTTAAAGTTCGCTGTACTGTTGAAAAACAGGACCAATCGGGTTCGCTGAAACAGAAATCGTAGATAAAGGGATAGGTGCTTCAATGAATCCTAAAGTTGAATGGCTACTGAAAAGGCCTCGCTATCAGCGTGTTTTAATGCTGGTAGGTACGCTTGTCCTTATCGTAGGTATTTTTGTTTGGATATTCTTTCTCCCTAAACAGGAGGAATATTCGAGGCTGCTTAAACAGAGTTCAGATTTGCAGCTAAAACTTGATTCCGATCGTCGTATCGCAGCAAATCTACCTACTTTTAAAGCAGAATATGAAAAGATGTTGACTCAGCTGGATCTAGCGTTGACTGAACTGCCAAATGGACGAGAAATACCTAAATTAATTACCAGTATTTCATCTCGGGCCAAGGGAAGTGGCCTTGATGTGTTGAGTTTTAGACCTGGGAGTGAAACGCCTAAGGGTTTTTACGCTGAAGTTCCAGTCAGCCTGAAAGTTGAGGGTACGTTCCATCAATTAGCTAACTTTTTTTATGCTGTTAGTAAGCTACCACGAATTGTAAATATTAATAATGTAAAGATTGGTGTGAAAAGCGGCAAGGGTACTGGTAGTAATACCTTGAGTGTTGATTGTCTGGCGATAACTTTCCGATTTCTTGAAAATGCGCCTAACCAGGTAGGCACAGGGGGGCGATAAGATATGACGTACAAGCCATTATATATCTTTATTGCAGGCTTACTTGTTAGTTTGCTGTTGACCGCATGTGATGATGCTGCTACTACGCAGGTGACTCAGGCTCCTAGAGTGAAACCTGTTGTAAAAAAAGCTACTGTTATCCCAGAGGTTACTGAAGAGCCTGAAGTAGCCGAATACGAATATAATCCGGTCGGAACTCGTGATCCGTTTGAAAATCCTTTCGGCACACTTACTGAGATGCCGATAGATAATTCGATTCCGTTAACGCCATTACAGAAAGTCAGTTTGGATCAACTCCGTGTTATTGGAGTTATTATTGGAAAAGGCGAACCGAAGGCGATGGTTATTGCCCCGGATAATAAATCTTTTATTCTTAAAAAAGGTACCAAGATTGGTCGTAACAATGGTTTAGTCTCAAGTATTACGACAGACTCAATAATGATAGAAGAGCAATATCTGGACTTTACTGGTGAAGTTAAAACTAAAATACAGGAAATTATGCTTCCGAAACAGGGAGGAGTGAAATAATTATGACCGCTCTAAGACAAAACATACGGGGACTCAGCCTTGGTACACTATTCAAGAGTAGTATGCTGTTGGCTGCATTCACCATCGTATTCTCCAGTTATGCTTGGGGTGTTGATGCTAATGTTATGACCTCTCTGGATGTTGTCCCATCTGGAGATACGACTATTGTAAAAATCACATCGGAAAATCCGGTCGGTTATCGTTATACCGTTTACGATTCTATTGATCCGGTTCGGGTGGTTATCGACTTCCCGGGCATGGATGTTGATTCAATCTTATCTTTGACTGACGTAGACTCAATACCGATTGAAAAAGTAGAGGTTTCATCGTTTGACCTGACCTCTGGTAAATTAGGCCGGGTTGAAATAATTCTGGATGCCATGGTTGATTATGATGTTGTAATCAATGGCGCGGATTTTGAATTGTCTTTTGCTGCTGTAGTTGTAGATTCAGAGGATGTTGAAGTTGCTGAGCAGCAGGTGGATGTTGAACAACAAGTTGTAGAAGCTTCTGTTGAAAAAGCGTCTACGACAGTAGCTTCAGTTCCAGTGATGATAGCGGACTCTCCTGCTGGCAAAATCACCGGAGTAGATGTTAACGCTTCTTCAGTTTTGTTACAAGCTGACGGAAATATTGAAATATATAAATTCTTTACTCTTGGCGCTCCTGCGCGACTTGTTGTCGATGTTTATGGTTTGAATGCTGATTTTAAACAACGTCAATTTGATATTGGCAGTGATTTTGGGAAAATGCGGGTAGGCGTTTACGACGATAAAGTTCGCTTTGTTTTTGATGCTGAAGGCGCGATTCCTGACTACTCGGTTAATAGTCAGAATAACAATGTAGTTATTGCCTGGGGCGAAGATGCAGATTCTGTTGCAACAACTCAGCCTTCAGCGGTTAAGGGTGTACCAGTCAATGTCGAGGCGGTTGATTTTAGTATTGAGGATAACATGTCCATCCTCCGTGTGACATTAACTGATAGTTCTAGCGTCATTAAACCAAGTCAGAAAGGTGATATTGTCGGCTTTGGTATTGAAAATGCGACCATAAGCCGTGCATTACGGCGTGCTGTTGACGCATCATCCTTCCCTAGTTCTATTCGTCTGGTAACACCTTATACAGTTCAGGTTGGCAAACAGCAGGATGTTCGCTTTGCGGTTGAATTAAAGGGGCCGAGTAAATATGAATTAATTGAAGAGGGTAACGTTGTTGTTTTTAAAGTTGTCAATGGCCCATTTGCTGAACCTGATCCTATGTCTACACAGGTTGCCGTTGATGCCCCTGCTGTTCAAATAGATGCTTCTGACATGACAGCAACTGAAACAGACCCTGTATACGTTGATATGACGTCTGATGAGATCGATTCAGAGCAGGATGTTCCAGAGGTTGCTTCTGATGATATTTTCGAAGACGCTGCAGAACAGGCTTTAGGTGCTGAACAGGCCAGAGCTTATACTGGTCAGCGTATTTCTCTGGTTTTCGATAATGCTGATATCCGCAATATTCTGCAATTGATCGCAGAGGTCAGTGACCTGAATATTCTTGCCGGTGATGGGGTAGATGGAACTATTACTTTAAGGTTGATTGATGTGCCTTGGGATCAGGCCCTTGATCTGATTCTTGACACCAAAGACCTCGGTATGATCCGTGACGGTAATGTAGCAAAAATTTTGCCTAAAGAGTCTATTCGTTCAATGGATGAGGCAAAGTTTACTGCTAAAAGAACCCAGGAAAAACTTGAAGATCTCGTAACCGAAGTTATAAAAATCAGTTATACCGATTTAAAGAACGTCTCTGCTCCGATTAAGGATCTGTTGACCGAGAGAGGGAAGATTACAGAGGACGCCAGAAACAAGCAGTTGATTGTTACTGATATTCAAAAGAATATCGATAAGGTAAGAGAATTGGCCAGAATTCTTGACACACCGGAACGTCAGGTTCTTATTGAAGCGCGAATTGTAGAAGTTGCGACAACTGCCAACCTGGATCTTGGTGTCAACTGGAATATCTTCTACAGTCAGGATGCGCAACATGCAGGAACTGGCAACACAGGCGGTGAAATAGGCATGGGTGGTAACTTTGTTGTCCCGGCTTTTGGTGCAGGAACTGGCCAGACTGCTGGATTTGGTACCGGATTCAGCTGGGGCCAGGTTGGTGTAAATACGACAATTCTCGATTTAAGGTTGTCTGCACTTGAGAC
>JAUVAJ010000061.1 GCA_030591795.1 Desulfuromonadales bacterium
CCAAGCCGTTTAATACCGAACAACTGCTGGTAGAAATTCGTGCGCTTTATTCAAAAAAACAACGCAAGGCAGCATTAGGCAAGTCGAAAAAAGAAGTCGAAGGCGACCTTCAACAAATCAGCTTGTCAGACTTGTTGCAAGTTTTCGCCATGAATCACAAAGATGGTGTTCTGGCTGTCACGTTTAAACGTAAAAAGGGCTATATCTTTGTTTTGTCTGGTCATGTGATTAATGCCAGAATTGGTAAGATTGAGGGCGCCAAGGCATTTTTCAGGTTGTTGCTGTGGGATCAGGGTAAGTTCAGATTTACTCCTGGCCATCCTCAAACTGAAGCACGCATAACTATGCCGACTGATCAACTCCTCATGGAGGGGATGCGTCAGAATGATGAGATGCAGGCACAGATGTCGTCATTCCCGGCCTCTGACACGCTGATTGATCTGGTTACATCTGCAGACCAACTTCCGGATGGTCTGCGGCCGGCAACGATGGAGATCATCAACTCTTTGGCCAACCAACCACGGGTTGCCGACCTGGTCGAAATTTCACATCTGCCAGACTATGAGGTTCTGCAGATTCTGCGTACTCTGATCGAAAAGAAACTGGTCAGGGAGAAAAAGACCGTTCCTGGAGAGTCAACCTCAGATGCTGCACTGTTGCAACCAGATGAAATTCAGGCGATTAAAGTTTTTTTGGGTGATAGCGAAACAAACATTGACGATATGGCGGCGAAACTGATCCTGCTCGCCTCGTCCGATCAGGAAGTTGGAACTTTTATCCAGTCGTTACAGGGGATAGAAGAGTTTGAGCCAGAGATAGATTTTCTTCAGGGTGCTGGGGGGTTAACATTGGGCGATGTTGGTCGTTTGCAAATCAGCGATAATTTTCAATTACGACTTTTTGTTTTGCCCGCCACCGATGAGTCTGCGCCACTCTGGCGACCATTCTGCCATCATCTGTTTGGTGTTCTGTCGCTGGCTGATAATGAGCAACTTAAAGAAGCTGAAACCTATTTTTTCGAATCGATGCATGTTCCGGTTGCGCGCAATCGAGATATTAAACAGTTTTCTGGAATTTTACCGTTGCGCCGAAGTGACCGACAGGGCTTATGCCGGTTGCTGCGCTTTTTTGCATCACATTTTACCGGAGACGATAGCGTTTAGGAGACAATATGATCGATCTGCACACACATACTTTGTTCAGTGACGGAGAGCTTATTCCGTCGGAGTTGGCGCGTCGGGCTGTGGTTAAGGGTTATACCGCTCTGGCCATGACCGATCATGGTGACCTTTCCAACCTGGACCTGATAATTCCCCGTTTGCTCAAGGTTGCCGGTTCCTTGACCCGCGAATTAGGTATTACGATTCTTCCCGGGATTGAGTTGACCCATGTGCCCCCTGCGGGTTTTTCCGAAGCGGTTATTGAGTCGCGTCGTTTAGGTGCTGCTGTTGTTATCGCGCATGGTGAAACCATCTCTGAACCGGTCGCTGAGGGGACTAATCGGGCCGCTATTGAAGCGGGAGTTGATATCCTGGCCCATCCCGGTTTGATTAGTGATGAGGATGCGGCTCTGGCTGCTGAAAAGGGTGTGCTGCTTGAATTAACTACGCGCAAGGGACACAGCCTGACAAACGGTCACGTAGCCGCTATGGCGAAGAAGCATGGTGCAAAACTGGTGGTTAATAATGATGCCCATGCACCCAGTGACTTGTTCTCAAAGGATCTGGTTGAGAAAGTTGCTCTCGGAGCAGGACTAACAGTCGATGATTTCAATGTGGCACAGGCGAACGCTGCTGCATTGATTGAAAATTCACAAACTAGCTAGTTTTCGTCCAGAAACGGCCCTTTTCCGCAATCTCTGCGTCAATCTGCACATTTGATTGTGCGGCGTAAAGTACTACGCCTCCGCTCAAATGCTCGATTTCCTTGACCTTGCGAAAAATTGCTCGTTTCCAAATCGAAAACTGCACTTGTGCCATCTGGAGTTTCCGGATGGACACTATGCTAAAGAAAAATATCGAGGGATTCATGGAAGATAAGGCGTTTCAATTTTTAAAAGAACTGATCGAGGCACCCAGCCCATCCGGTTTTGAGCAGCCGGCGCAGAGGGTCTTGCGAAAGCACCTTGACGGTTTGGTCGATTCCCAGACGACCGATGTTATGGGTAATCTGATTTCCCGTATCGATGCCGACCGTCCGGATGCCCCACGCGTGATGTTGGCCGGTCACTGTGATGAGATCGGTTTTATGGTTCAGTATATTGATGATCAGGGTTTTATCTCATTTGTGCCGATTGGTGGAGTAGATGCCCACTTGGTGCCGGGACAGCGGGTTATGATCCATTCTGTGGCCGGTCCGGTGCGCGGTGTAGTCGGTAAGAAGCCAATCCATCTGATGGAGCCGAAAGAGCGTGAGACGGTGGTTAAATTCAAGGATCAGTATATCGATATTGGCGCTGAGGATAAAGAGGCAGCCGAGAAGCTGATCGCTATTGGCGACCCGATGACTTTCTCAGCCGGTCTGGAGCGTTTGCAGGGAGAGGTTGTTGTCTCCCGTGCTTTTGATGACAAAATGGGCGCCTGGGTTGTCGCTAGGGTGTTACAGGAGGTTCGTCGAGCCGGAACATCACCAGTCGAGTTGTATGGTGTTTCAACTGTTCAGGAGGAGGTCGGGCTGCGCGGCGCGACAACCAGCACTTATGGCGTAAACCCGGACGTCGGGATTGCGATTGATGTCGGTTTCGCTACCGATTGCCCGGGTCATGATAAGCGGCAACATGGTGAAACGAAAGTTGGCGGTGGTCCGATACTGTCTCGTGGCGCAAATATCAACCCGGTGCTTTTTGAGTTATTAGTCGAAACTGCAAAAGATGAAGATATCCCCTATCAGATTAGCGGGGCTGCCCGGGCAACCGGGACTGATGCCAACGTGATGCAGATTTCGCGTGGCGGTGTCGCTACGGCATTGATAAGTGTGCCACTGCGCTATATGCATTCGCCGGCAGAAGTTCTTTCTCTGGCTGATTTGCAGGCAACGGTTAAACTCCTGACTGCGGTTATGCATCGAATCACTGACAGGAAAATATTTATACCGAATTAGCCGGATTTTATGATTGTTTTACAAAAGGCTCCCTGGCGGGAGCCTTGGTTTTATCTTCAACACGTGCAGAATGATCGTAATTGGCCGGAATTATCTTGACTGGGCTTTGCTTGCTCTGTAATTTACTCGATTATAATTTTTATCTCTCCGCGCTGTGATATTCATATTCGCAAACGCAATTTTTACAACAAGTTTGTTTTAAAAGGAGTCGCTCATGCCGGACCCTGTAATTCGTCAAGGTCTTACTTTTGATGATGTTTTGCTTGTCCCTGACCATTCTCTTGTTTTGCCTAAAGAAGCTGATCTTTCCACTCAGCTGACAACCAATATCCGTTTGAAAATTCCGCTCTTGTCTGCTGCTATGGACACGGTAACCGAAGCGCGTACTGCTATCTGTATGGCGCGTGAAGGTGGTCTGGGCATTGTTCATAAAAACCTGACACCACAGGAACAGGCGGTGGAAATTGATCAGGTTAAAAAGTCTGAGAGCGGCATGATCGTCGATCCGATTACCATGGATCCGGACCAGAAAATTTTCGAGGCACTTGCGTTGATGAAGCAATACCGTATTTCCGGTATTCCGATCACCAAAAATAAAAAGCTAGTTGGTATCTTAACCAATCGTGATTTACGTTTTGAAACCAATTTCAATCAACCGATCTCTGCGGTTATGACTAAAGAAAATCTGGTTACAGTTCCACCCGGGACGACTCTTGAAGAAGCAAAACATCATCTGCATAAACACCGGATAGAAAAGTTATTGGTTGTTGATGATAGCTACATGCTGACCGGGCTGATCACGATTAAGGATATTGAAAAAGTTCGCAAATACCCGAACGCTTGTAAGGACGAGTTTGGTCGTCTGCGAGTCGGTGCGGCTCTCGGAGTTGGCGATGACCGTGATGAGCGGATGGAAGCCCTGGTTCAGGCCGGGGTTGATGTTGTGGTGATTGATACTGCGCATGGCCACTCACAAGGGGTTGTCGACTCTGTTGCTGCGATACGCAAACAATACCCGCAGGTTGAGTTGATTGCCGGCAATATTGCGACGGCTGCTGCGGCTCAGGCGTTGATCAAGGTTGGGGTAAATGGCGTCAAGGTTGGTATTGGTCCTGGTTCCATTTGTACAACCCGTGTTGTTGCAGGTGTTGGTGTCCCGCAAATTACAGCAATTATGGATGTGGCAACGGTGACCAAAAAAGCCGGTGTTCCGTTGATTGCTGATGGTGGTATCAAATATTCTGGAGAATTGCCAAAAGCGATTGCTGCGGGTGCTGACGTTATCATGATCGGTTCTCTATTTGCCGGTACTGAAGAGTCACCTGGTGAAACAATCCTTTATCAGGGCCGTACCTATAAATCATATCGAGGTATGGGGAGCCTCGGCGCGATGAAACAAGGGAGTAAAGATCGCTATTTCCAGAGTGATGTCGAGTCCGATGTGAAACTGGTTCCGGAAGGGATTGAAGGACGGGTTCCTTATCGTGGTCCATTATCGGACAATATACACCAACTCCTCGGTGGCCTGCGCGCTGGCATGGGCTACACCGGCTGTGCCAAGATTGCAGATTTACAGAACAACGCACAGTTTATGCGAATTACAAATGCCGGTCTGCGTGAATCACACGTACATGACGTGGCCATTACCCACGAAGCACCTAACTACCGGGTTGAACGCGAATAGCAATGATTGACATTCATCACGAAAAAATTCTGATTCTCGATTTTGGTTCCCAGTACACCCAGCTGATTGCCCGTCGGGTACGTGAATCACATGTCTATTGCGAGCTACATCCACACGATATGGGACTCGACGAGATCCGTGCCTTCAACGCATCCGGTATTATACTTTCCGGTGGACCGAAATCGGTTTACGATTCAGATGCGCCACAGATTGAGGAGGAGCTGTTTGAGCTCGGCGTACCGGTGCTCGGCATCTGCTACGGCATGCAGTTAATGAGTCGTCATTTCGGGGGTGAAGTTGTGCCGGCTGGCAAGCGTGAGTTTGGTCACGCAGATTTATTGGCCAAAGGGTCTCCAGGGTCGTTGTTTGATGGTTTTTTTGCTGATGGCAAAAGCCCGGTCTGGATGAGCCATGGCGATCACGTAGAAAAGATACCAAATGATTTTGAAGTGGTTGCCGGGACTGAGAATGCTCCGGTTTGTGGTATCCAAAACATTAAGCGCAACCTGTACGGAGTGCAATTTCACCCTGAAGTCAATCATACCCCGCGCGGTGAATTATTGATTGATACTTTCGTGCGCAAAATTTGTGGTTGCAGCGGTCAATGGACACCGGGCAAAATCATTGAGGACGCTATCGACAGGATTCGGAAACTGGTTGGCGACGAAGAGGTTATTCTCGGGCTGTCCGGTGGGGTTGATTCTTCGGTTGCGGCGGCATTGATTCATCGGGCCATTGGTGATCAATTAACCTGTGTTTTTGTTGATAACGGCTTGCTGCGCCTCGGCGAAGGCGATCAGGTGATGACGACCTTTGGCGAGAGCCTTGGGGTCAAAGTGATCCGGGTTGATGCTGAAGACCTTTTCTTGAGTAAACTGGCCGGTGAAACTGACCCGGAGAAAAAGCGCAAAATCATCGGCAATCTGTTTGTCGATATTTTTGAGGATGAATCGAAAAAGTTGGACAATGCCAAGTGGCTGGCGCAGGGGACGATATACCCGGATGTGATTGAATCAGCTGGAGCCAAGACCGGAAAAGCACATAACATCAAAAGTCACCATAATGTCGGCGGCCTGCCTGACTACATGACTCTCAAGCTACTCGAACCGCTGCGCGAGATGTTCAAGGATGAAGTCCGCGCCGTCGGTGAGGAGCTCGGTCTGCCGCACCGTATGGTCTGGCGTCACCCGTTCCCCGGCCCTGGGTTAGGGGTACGGATACTCGGTGAGGTGAAGCAGGAATATTGCGACATCCTGCGTCAGGCTGATGCTATTTATATCGAGGAACTTTACTCAAGTGGGCACTACGATAAGATCAGTCAGGCTTTTGCTGTATTCCTGCCGGTCAAAAGCGTTGGCGTTATGGGTGACGGACGAACATACGAGTATGTAATTGCCTTGCGGGCCGTGGAGACCAAGGACTTTATGACCGCTGGCTGGTACCCGATGCCGTACGCCGATCTGGCACGTATCAGTAGTCGCATTATTAATGAAGTTAAAGGGATTAACCGAGTCACTTACGACATATCAAGTAAACCACCGGCAACTATTGAGTGGGAATAAGTCACCAGGGACGGAATTTTATTCCGTCCCTTTTTTTATACATTGTTTTTGGTAAATGGCGAGCATTCTGGTAGTCTTATCGGGTGGTTGTCTTAGCTTTAATTGTTGCTACTGTACTTACCTTGAACAATAGCGGTGGTTTATGTCCGTACCGATTGACAGCAGTAAAAAGGTTTTGTGTCCTGATTGTGATTTCGCACAGCGGGTGCCGCAACTTTCTCCCGGGCAAAATGCGTATTGTCCCCGTTGTGGTCATAAGTTGGCCGAATCTTTTTCACACGGGCTGAGCTTCCCTCTGGCACTCGCTATCACCGCTCTTGTGCTGTATGTAATCGCACTCAATACCCCTTTTTTGACTATGCGCACCGGTAGTATTGTGAATGCCACATCGCTGACCAGTTCGGTTGTGGCTCTGGCGCAACAAGAGATGATGCCGGTGGCGATTCTGGTCGTATTGACCTCCATCGTGATTCCATTGTTGCAGGCGTTGTTTCTCATCTATCTATTACTCCCCATTCAAATAGGTTATTGTCCAAGATACCTTGGCACTGTCTACCGCTATTATCACTACCTGCGCGAGTGGAGTATGGTCGATGTTTTTTTTCTCGGTGTGCTGGTAGCGCTGATCAAGCTGACCAAGATGGCCGAGATTGTACCTGGTGTAGCTCTCTGGATGATTCTGTTGTTAATGTTCATTCTGTCAGCGGCTGATCGTTCCATAGAGCGCGAGCGGTTCTGGGCGACGGTCAGAAGGTGCCGAACATGAGTAATGTTTTGTGTCTCTGTCATGTTTGCCGCTTGACCAGTGATGCTCCGACCGATTTAGCTGATGATGCAAAAGTATTATGCCCACGTTGTGGGGCTGCTCTGCATGAACGCAAGCCAGACAGTTTGCAGCGGACCTGGGCGTTGCTGATTGCCAGTATAGTTTTCTATATACCGGCCAATCTGTTGCCGATTACCAAGACCAGTTATATTGGCGGTGAGCAATCAGACACAATTATGAGTGGCGTGATCTACTTTGCTCATACCGGAGCCTGGCATATTGCCCTGATTATTTTTGTCGCCAGTGTGATGGTGCCTATAGCAAAGATAATAATCCTGATCTATTTGTTGGTGTCGGTACAGCGCGCGTCAGCGCATCGCCTGGTTGATCGTACCCGACTCTATAGGATAACGCATTCTATCGGGCGTTGGTCGATGGTCGATATTTTTGTTGTGGCGGTGCTGGTTGCCTTGGTCCAGCTCGGGCCTATTGCCGGGATAGAAGCTGGTCCTGGTGCTATTTACTTTGGCGGTGTCGTTGTATTCACCATGTTTGCTGCTGAAGCGTTTGATCCGCGTTTGATCTGGGATCGGAGGGAGAAGTCATGAGCGAAAGCAGCGGTTCTGATTCATATTATCCGGAAGCTGAGGTGCGTCGAAAAAGAAGTTTTTCCCTGATCTGGCTGATCCCGATTATCGCTGTTGTCGTTGGCACTATTATGGCTGTTCAGGCAATTGTAACCAAGGGGCCGTTGGTTACGATCACTTTTGACAAGGCCAGTGGCGTGGTTGCCGGGAAAACCCAAGTCCGGTACAAGGATGTAACGGTCGGCCTGGTCGAAACCATCCATCTCAGTGACGACTTGTCTTCGGTTATCGTCGAAGCCAGAATGGATAACTCGATCAAACCGTACCTGGTAGATACTACCCAGTTCTGGATCGAGACTGCCAGAA
>JAUVAJ010000335.1 GCA_030591795.1 Desulfuromonadales bacterium
AGATGACACCGCTGCCGATCTTGATGACGATCCGTTTGACATGTTTGAGAAGTTCGTTGCGCATAGTCTTGAAATAACTCGTAAAATTATGAGGACATAGCGTATTCTAGCGTTACAGAAAAAAGCTTGTCAAGAAAGATGGCCTCTTTCGTTACTCCTGCCCGCTGCGCAGTCGGGCTAATTCAGCACCAATAGCGTTGATAAGTTCTTTGGTGCCAGCTCTGGTGACAGCTGAGACAGCAAAGACCCGATAGCCCTTCTTTTCAAAATAGGCCTTGGCTTCATCCATGATTTCTGCTGCTTCGGTAGTGTCGATTTTGGTCAGCACGACAAATTGTGGTTTAGCTGCCAGTTGCGCGTTGTGTCGGGTCAGTTCGGAGTTGATCATATCGAACTGCTGATAAGGGTCGTCCGGCTGCATCCCGGAAAAATCGACCAGATGCAAAAACAGGTCGGTCCGTTCAACGTGCCGTAAAAAGCGGGTGCCGAGTCCGTGACCATCGCTGGCACCTTCGATCAGTCCCGGAATATCAGCAACCACAAAATTCTGAAAATCACCGTAACGGACTACACCGAGGTTCGGGGTCAAGGTGGTAAACGGGTAGTCGGCAATCTTCGGTTTGGCTGCGGATATGGAGCTGATCAGAGTCGACTTGCCGGCGTTCGGCAGCCCGACCAGGCCGACGTCGGCCAGCAGCTTCAACTCCAGACGGATATCCCGTTCCTCGCCCAGTTCACCCGGTTGGGCATAGCGCGGAGCGCGATTGGTGCTGGAGGAAAAACGGGCATTGCCGCGGCCGCCGATGCCACCCTTGAGCAGCACTATTTCCTGCTTGTGCTCGGTCATGTCGGCCAGCAGCTCATCGGTCTCCTGATCATAAACCAGCGTGCCGGTCGGCACCGGCACAATCATCGTCACGCCGTTTTTGCCATGCATGGTCTTGCCGAGGCCGTGCGCGCCGCGTTTAGCAGTCAGGTGGTGTCGGTAACGCAGATCAAGCAGGGTGGTGATGCTCTCATCAGCGACCAGAATAACATCGCCGCCCTTGCCGCCATCGCCACCGTCCGGACCACCGAGCGGTACGAATTTTTCGCGGCGGAAGGAGACGCAACCCCGGCCACCATCGCCACCTTTTGCGTGTAATTTAACTTCATCGATAAATTTCATCGTTTATCCTGCTGATCCATTGATAAAAGAGATTTCTCTCTGTGTTCGAAATGACAAGGAATTTTTCTTTTCCCTATTTGAGCGAAACTGCCAATAGAGCCCCATTGAAGCGGGCCGGGTTTGTCCGTCATAGCTTTAGCGAAGGCTGATCCCAACGGATCAAATAATTATCATTTCGACTGCAAGGAGAAATCTGTTTTTAAGGAAGATCTCTCTCTTTATTCGAGATGACAAACTGGCATTCAAGCGAAAGACCGGCAGAACGAAACCTGCCGGTTCTGACTCTGGATTTATCTGAAAAGTATCAACAGCATAACGCAAAAACGCCCGGAGTCCATAAAGGACCCCGGGCGTTTTAATGTGCTGCCCACGCGGATCAGGACGGGTAGACGCTGATCTGCTGGCGTTTCTTGTCTTTACGCTCAAACTTGACAACACCTTCAATAAGCGCAAACAGGGTGTAGTCTTTGCCGCAGCCGACGTTGTTGCCGGGGTGGAAGGTCGTGCCACGCTGGCGGACAATGATCGAGCCGGCGGTTACCTGCTCACCACCGTAACGTTTCACGCCGAGTCTTTTGCCTGCGCTGTCACGGCCGTTTCTAGTACTGCCGACGCCTTTTTTATGAGCCATGGTTGTTCTCCTTAAGCTTCGATGCCGGTGATCTTGAGCCGGGTCAGAGGCTGACGATGACCATAAACTTTACGGTACGTCTTGCGCCGTTTCATGTGAAAGACCCGGATCTTCTTAGACTTGCCCTGTTCGACAATCCGTGCCTTGACCTTGGCTGCATCAACCAGCGGTGTGCCGACTTTTACATCGTCGCCGCCGACCATCAGAATCTGGTCAAATTCGACACTGTCACCGACAGCACCTTCAATTTTTTCAATTTTCACCAGGTCGCCTTCAGCAACCTTATATTGTTTCCCACCGGTTTTAATCACCGCGTACATATTTGTTACCTCACTCTGAGACTAATAGCAAAATTCGCAAAACGGAACTATAGGCGTTTTGTTCGCGTAGTGTCAAGCAAAAAAGCTCAGCCAACGATGATTTCAAACTGCTCCTGATGGAAGCTTGGCCGCGCGTTTATGCCGATCTGTTTCTGGTGTTGTTGCTCAAGTTCTTCGATCCCCTTATTCTCCTCGTCATAAAGCAAAGCTGCTACGTCAGGATGAACCAGCAGGGTGAGCCGGTAGCCTGGCATATTGCCGATGTCGCGGCGCAATTCACGGAAGATTTCATAGACCATGCTGGTGCGACTTTTGACGTAACCTTTGCCGTCGCAATACGGGCAGGGTTCACAGAGGGTTCGGCCGATACTTTCCCGTACGCGTTTCCTGGTCATTTCGACCAGGCCGAGCTCGGAAATCTTCAGGATGTTGGTCTTGCTTTTGTCGCTCTTCAACTCCTCCTCGAGGGCGGAGTAGACCTTGTCGCGGTGCGCTTCCTTCTCCATATCGATAAAGTCGATAATTATCAGGCCGCCGAGGTTGCGCAGGCGAAGTTGGAAAGCGGTCTCTTTGACCGCCTCGAGATTGGTCTTGAGAATAGTATCTTCGAGGTTATGCTTGCCGACAAAGCGGCCGGTGTTGACGTCGATAGCGGTCAACGCTTCGGTCTGGTCGATGACAATGTAGCCACCGCTCTTCAA
>JAUVAJ010000214.1 GCA_030591795.1 Desulfuromonadales bacterium
CCTAAAGGCCCGCAGTCCGCTAACGTGCAAAAAATCTAAGCAGATTTTTTACGCTTGCATTTGAAAAGAGTCCCGCGGTTTTCCGCGGGGCTCTTTTTTTGTCTAATAGCCTGTCGAACCATGTATCGTCCCCCAGCTCTAGCTCAGATCTCGTCCCAACCGGAATAGTTGCGTAGCAGTTCACAGACGATCTCGGTGCATTCGTGATCGAGATTAAAAGTCAGGCCACTCAGTGATTTATGGCTGTCGATACGCTCTGCCAATTCCTCGCCCCAGACCGGGTCAAAAAAGCTGACCATCGCCGCCAGAAATTGTTCTTCACCACAGCTCTCCTCGGTGAAGGCCTGTTCGACCTCTTCATGCAGCGGCTGTAACTCTTTTTTATCTTTGGCGCTCTCAAGGGAGCCGGGGCCGAACAGCTCCGGGCCGATGAATTCGACCCCCTGTTTCCAGGCAGTCAAAAACCGTTTATGCTTCTCCGCAGACTCTTGCAGAACGTTCAGCACGTTGTCCTTGCTCATTACGCTCCCCTGTCTTTGTTCTGAAGGCATTAAATCTATACTCAATCTTACCGTAATATTTTTGTTTTGCACTTTTAGGGGCCGGTTCTATTACGGTGATTCTGGAACACGCATTTATTAAATTCTGCTATACTTCCGTCCTTGTCCATTTATTTCAGGAGGAGATTGCCATGGAATCATTTCTTAATATTCTCACCGAGACGGTTAACCCGATGTCCAAGCCGGTCGGGGTTAGCCTGATTAATGATGCCGCACAGATTGAAGATAAAAAAATCCGCGTACGCGATGAGCGGCTGGCTGTCTGTCAGCAGATTGCCTATAGCCGACTCTACGGTTGGTCAACCTGGTGTGACAGCAGTAGCAGCCATTGTGTGCTTGGTGCTGCCTGCGTCGGCCTGATTGAACCACCGAAGCGGGTGTTGAGTGGTGAAGTGAATTGCGGAGTCTATCAGCAGGATCAGACGGCCGCGTCGGATATGCAACGTAAAATGCCGCGACTGCCAGTCGGCACGGCCGGGCTTTTGACCTACCCACTCTCACGCCCGGTCGACGGGATGACGCCGGATGTGGTGGTCCTGTATGTAAATACGGCGCAGGCGATGCGGATGATCCAGGCGTTTCTTTATGAATCCGGCGGTGAGTTCACCATGAAGTCGTCGGGTGATGCCGGGGTCTGCTCGCGCGCCGTTGCCCAGGTGGCCATGACCGATGAACCGACCATTGAAGTCCCCTGTATGGGTGACCGCCGCTTCGCTTTGGCTCAGGATCACGAAATGATCGTCGGTATTCCGGCTTCGTGGCTTGAGCGCACCGCCACCGGTTTGGCGGCGACCCATAAGGCCGGGATCCGTTATCCGATTCCGTTCCAGATTCCTTCGTCCTGTCACTTGCCGCCAGCATTTGTGACCGCAGATAGTGATATCTGACGCGGCATAATGTTGTTTTTTCTGCTATCATGTCGTCTTAATGAACTTAATTTGAGGCTATTCGAGAACTGACCATGACCGAGATGAATTGGACCCCGCCCGAGTTACTGAAAATGTCGGGCAGTTACTGGAGTGCTTGTACCCTGCATGCCGGGGTTAAGCTCGACCTGTTCACCCCGTTGAGTGTCGCTCCGGCCACGGCAGCTGAGCTTGCTTTACGTGCCGGGTTGAGTGAGCGGGGGGTGACCATGTTACTCGATGCGCTTACCGCGCTTGATCTGTTGCACAAAGAGGACGGTGTTTTTAGCAACACACCATTCGCGGCTGAATTTCTTTCGACAACGTCACCTAAATATCTCGGGCATATCATTAAGCACCATCACCATCTGGTCGAGGGATGGGCTCAACTCGACAAATCTGTGCAGAGTGGCGAACCGGTACGCAACCGGGTCTCGCATGAGCCGTCTGAGACTGAGCGGGAGAGCTTTTTGCTCGGGATGTTCAACCTGGCGATGATGATGGCACCGAAAATTGTGCCACAGATTGATCTGACCGGTAGGCGACGACTGCTCGACCTCGGTGGTGGCCCTGGAACCTACGCCATCCACTTCTGTATGCAGAATCCGGAATTGCAGGCGACGATTTTTGATCTGCCGGCCAGTCGACAGTTTGCTGAAAACACGGTGGCGCAATTTTCCATGCAGGAGCGCGTTGCTTTTCAGGCGGGTGATTTCCAACAAGATGAGATCGATGGCAGGTATGATGTTGCCTGGCTGTCGCATGTTTTGCATGGTGAAGGGGAGGCCGGTTGCCGCAATATGTTGCAGAAAGCTGTGACAGCGCTTGAGCCGGGTGGTTTGTTGCTGGTGCAGGAGTTTATCCTGGAAGATGATCGGGCCAACCCGGTTTTTCCGGCACTGTTTTCGTTGAATATGTTGCTTGGCACCGCTGATGGCAAGGCTTACAGTGCAAGCGAACTTACAGCGCTGTTACAGCAGGCCGGTCTGGAAAATATTGAGCGGTTGCCGCTCGATTTGCCAAATGGCGCCGGGGTGATCAGCGGACGACGCCCGGAATAGCTAATCAACAATCATAGGCTTATTTACGTGGTTAAAATAAAAGGACGGTTATGAATAAAGATCTCTATGTCAAAAATCTGGCAACTGACATCACCGAAGATGATCTGAAGAAACTGTTTTCAGTTGTCGGACGGGTGCAAACTGTAACTCTGGTCACGAATCCCAAGCCGGGCCAGGCCAAAGGCACGGCTTATGTCACCATGTCGAATTCGGATGAGGCGAAATCGGCGATCAATACTCTGGATGGAACCCGATTTTTGAAGAAAATTATCAAGGTGGTTGAATCGACGCCGCGACGGTTGGGGACTTCGGTTCCGGTCAAAACAGTCAAAAAGAAAAAACGTAGAAAATGATTTTGAAGGGAAAGTGCGGCATGAACATATCCATTGAATACTGTACACAATGAAACTATGAACCACGTGCTGCCGGTCTGGCGGCAAAAATGCGACAAGATTTGGATGCCGAGGTTAAGCTGTTGCCATCAGGCGGCGGCGTATTTGAGGTCGTGGTCGACGGTACACTGACCTATTCAAAAAAAGCGACTGGTGAATTTCCTGATGACGATGTGTTGTTGCGGGATTTGAAAAACTGATGAAGATTATCGATCTGCGCAGCGACACCGTAACCCAACCGACTGAAGCGATGCGTAACGTGATGGCGGCGGCTCCGGTCGGTGATGATGTTTATGCGGAAGATCCGACCATCAACCGGCTACAGGAGTTGGCAGCGGAGATGACTGGCAAGGAAGCCGGTCTGTTTTTGCCGAGCGGCACCATGAGTAATCTGGTCGCACTACTGGCGCATTGCGGTCGTGGCGACGAATATATCGTCGGCCAACAGGCGCACACCTACAAGTATGAAGGTGGCGGCGCTGCCGCTCTCGGTGGCATCGTCCCGCAACCGCTCGATTTTGCAGCGGATGGTACGCTAAATCTGGATGAAGTTAAAGCCGCGATAAAACCGGCCGATCATCATTTTGCTGTTTCTCGGTTACTCGCCATTGAAAATACGCAAGCCGGCAAGGTACTGCCGCACGCTTACCACGCAGACGCCGCCCGGTTGGCGGCCGAGCATGATCTCATCCTGCATCTCGACGGTGCCCGTCTGTTCAACGCTGCCGTAGCCTCAAATATTGCGCTCGAAGAAATCACCAAATTTTACGATTCGGTCTCGCTCTGTCTTTCCAAGGGCCTCGGTGCTCCGGTCGGATCAGTGTTGGTCGGGTCGGCTGAGCTGATCGACAAGGCGCATCGTTGGCGCAAGATCTGTGGTGGTGGCATGCGCCAGGCCGGTATCGTAGCCGCGGCGGGAATTTATGCCCTGAACAATAATGTTGAGAGGTTGGCGATCGATCATGCTAATGCCCAAAATCTGGCCGAGGGGTTGCGGGAGATCGAGGCGTTCAAGATTGATATGCAGACCGTGCAGAGTAATATGGTGTTTATCGACTGCGGCCAGGAACTGCAGGATGAACTTATCCCTTACCTGCGTGAGCAGGGAATTCTGGTCGGTGGTTACGGTCAACTCCGCCTGGTTACCCATCTTGATATTGCGACCACTGATATCCCGACCATCATCGGTTGTTTTAAATCATTCTTTGACCAAAGAGAAAAATAGATGCCGTTTGAACCGGATGAAGATCAGATCAGGCTGGAGCGCAACAAGGCGCGTGAGATGCGCAAGAGCCAGTGGTGGAA
>JAUVAJ010000048.1 GCA_030591795.1 Desulfuromonadales bacterium
ACAAATTTGGTTTTTCGCTCAACATCCATACCCGGCCTCGGTTCCGGCAACAGTGTATGGGCCATTCCACCCGATTTCAACCCGGCATCATATAAAACAATTCCGAGGCAGGAGCCAAGACCGTAGGTAACCATGACACCGGGAGCCGCCGCCGTTTTGTACTCAGATATACCGATGCGCTCCTTACGGGTCATTGCTTGACTCCAATTGCATCGGTAAGAACTCCGAGCGCGGTAGGATCGGGCAACAGGAAAAAGTGTCCGGTTATCACAGCACCACCCTGCTGTTGGCTGTGAAATTCTGTCTCGAGCATCAGAGCCTGATCACCGACTTCGCTCAACTCGATCAACAGGTAATCGATAATAGCACCGGCCATGTCGTGGGCAAAAGCCGGGATAGATGGAATCAGCGTCAAGTTGATCAGGCTCCCCATCGCCCCCAGATATGAAGAAGCAAGAATATTCCCAACCTCCTTCAGGGCCGATTCAGCCATCTCGTCAAAGCGGCTCGCCGAAGCATCCTTCCCGAGCAATTTATTAACCAGACGGTGGGCAGACTGCTCCGGAAAAACCAGAAGAATATTACCACAGGCGTCGCCATGAATCTGCATCGTGACACCGACCACCACCTGTTCGGCACCACCGATCAGATCAGGCACATCAACAATATCGACCAGAGACACTGATGGTACATGCAGCTCTACCCGGTCAGAAACCATCTGCGACAAAGCCGTCGCAGCATTACCCATACCAACATTGCTGATTTCGCGCAGTGCATCGAGATGTTCGTCGGTCAACATCTTGAAGGTCATTGTTCCTCCAATTCTTGCTCAAACAGTTGCGTCTCGGTATTAAACAAGGCATGCGGATCTATTATGAACATGATGCGGCCATCACCTTTGATGGTAGCGCCACTTACGCCGGGTAGCCGATTCAACGACGTGGGCAGCGATTTAATAAATGCTTCACGTTGACCGGTCAGACGGTCGACCAACAACCCTATCTTGCGCCCCTGACTTTCACAGATGACCAGGTGAACGGTCGCGACATCACTCTCAGCTTCAGGCAAACCGAGGAGTCGGTTAAGCGAATAAAGCGGGATAGATTCTTCTTCGAGTAATAACAGCGGCTCACCGCCAGAAAGTTGAATGTCACTTTTTTCGACATCCAGTGTCCGCAAAACCCGGGTCACCGGCATACCAAGCTCCTTGCCGGCGCACTCCACAATCAAGATTTTGACAATTGCCACCGAGAGCGGCACTTTCATCATAAAGCTGGTGCCAACGCCTACCTCCGAAGTTATTTCCAGCATACCGCCGAGACCTTCGAGAGCAAACTTGACCACGTCCATCCCAACCCCGCGACCGGATGTTTCGGTCACGGTGTCCCGGGTTGAAAAACCGGGCTGACAGATCCATTGCAATACTTCACGTTCAGACAATTCCTTGATCTGCGCTTTTTTCAGCAACCCCCGCTCGGCAAGCTTGCCCCGGATTATTTCCGGATCGATCCCGAGACCATCATCGGATATTTCGATCAGCGCCATATCCTTTTCCCGCCAGGCCTTGATCGAGACTGTCCCTTGCGCTTCAATACCGTGGTCAACGGCGTTGCGCACCATGTGCACCAACGGATCAGACAACTCTTCGAGAATTGTCCGGTCGAGTTCGAGCCCTTCACCACTGATTTCGAGACGAACCTGTTTGTCATTATTGCGACAATGGTCACGAACCAGACGCGGCAGGTTGGCCGTGATACTTTCCAGCGGCATCATCCGGACCTGCAGGACATGATGGTGCAGATCGTTCACCAGGCGGGTCAACAGACCAAGCCCCTCATTGACATTATCCCAATCGTTGGCCCGGGCCGCCGACTGCAACATATGCCGGTTGGTAATCAACTCTCCGGTCAGATTAATAAACTTATCGAGCAGTCCAGTTCGAACCCGAACCGTACGGGCATCATCGTCGCGCCGCACCCCTACCCGACGCCGATCCGCGATAAAAGTGACCTTCTCGATATCCGGCATCTCAGCGAGAATACCGGACATTTCGGACTCACCGGCATTACTTTTCAACCAGATGGAAAGTTGTCGAACCGGAAATCCCTGCTGCATATCGGCAATCGTCGGCTTGCATGATTCTACCTGGCCGACACTGTTCAATGCCTCAAGAATCAACATCGCCCGAGCGGCTGGCGCCAGAGCATCCCCGGTCAGATCGATGATCACTTGAACAATCGGCAGATCCTCTTCCGGCATAGGTGCCGAAACGGCGTCACCCTGCCCAGCATCAACCACCACCGCTTCAGCCACCGATTCATCTTGCGCAGCGATAAACGCCGATACATCCCGCTCTGCTTCGCCCGCCGAGATATCGGCCAACAAACCTTCGAGCAGATCAACCCCGGCCAGCAGCCGATCGATCGCTTGCGGTGGCACGCTGCCTGACTTGCGGAATTCGTCCAGCATATCTTCCAGATGATGCGCCAACCCGGCAGTCGCATCAAAGCCCATCGAGGCAGCCATCCCCTTGATCGAATGCGCTTCACGAAACAACGCATCTATCCCGCCACTGTCGGACGATTCCTGCTCCAGAGCAACCGCCAGCTGACTCATGCGGCGCAAGTGCTCCCCGGTTTCAGACAGGAACAGATCGTGATATTTGGACATGTCCATATTGGACCCTAAACGCTTTTCTTCAAGATTATTCTACGTTGCTCAAACAGTAGTAACCCGACGAATAACATCGAGAACCCGGTCTTCTTTAAACGGCTTGACGATGAAATCCTTGGCTCCGGATTGCACCGCCTCCACCACCAGAGCATCTTGACCCAGGGCGCTGCACATAACAATTTTGGCATCCGGGTCCTGCTTCCGGATCTCCTGTAGCGCCTCAATGCCGCTTTTTTGCGGCATGACAATATCCATTGTCACCAGATCAGGCTTAAGCTCGGTGTATTTCGCAATCGCTTCATCACCATTGGCCGCTTCACCGACAACTGTGTGGCCGGCACCGGTGATAATATCTTTCAACATGTTGCGCATAAACAGGGCATCATCAACAATCAGAACCCGTAATCCCATAGTTCTCCTCCAGAGTTGCTTATATTTGAATAGTGTTCAGATCGTCAACCAGATCTGAGATATCAAGCATATTGACTACCAGACCCTCATAATCATAGAGCTGCCCGATAAATTTATTCTGTTTATCTTCCTGCCGATACGGCAAACAGGCGTCCGGATCAAACTGCACAATCCGGAAAACTTCGGTAACACCGAGGGCTATCCCCTCCTGTCCGGGCGGCATAACAACGACCTTGTTGACTGTCATCAGTGTCTCGATATCGAGGTAACGTCCCAGATCGAGAACCGGCATAATGTTGCCGTGAAAATTCATTGCGCCCATCAGCCAGTCGGGCGCCATCGGTATATAATCGAGTTGCGGCATTTCGGCAATCTCCTGAATCCGGGAGATTGCCAGGCCGAACCACTCACTGCCGAGACGAAAAATCAGTACTTTTTTCATAATCAGTCCGGGGACGAACCATTCTCCAGACGGAAACGTTTGACCCTGTCGATCAGGCCATCGGCAAACCTGGCCAGGTCTTGCGCCGAGTGTGCCATCTCTTCCATCGCCGCCGACTGCTGTTCAGTTGCAGCTGAACCCTCTTGCGTCGCCGCTGCGTTATCAGCCACCACCTGTGAAATATCGTCAACGGCACTGACCAGGTGGCGAGCTCCTTCAAGCTGCTGTTTTGACAGCTCAGTAATTGAAGACGCCTTACCTTGAGCGTTGACCGCCGTATCGATGATCTCGCCAAAAGCGGTGCTGGTTGTATCGATCGCCTTTTTTCCTTCAGCCATCTCTTCGATGCTGGACTGCAGCGCTTTCTCGATATTTATGCCCTCATTCTGAACCTTGCCGATCAACTGGGTAATCTCACTCGCCGACTCGGTGGTTGAATCTGCAAGTTTGCGAATTTCTTCAGCGACCACCGCAAAGCCACGCCCGTACTCACCGGCCCGGGCCGCTTCAATCGTAGCGTTCAATGCCAACAGGTTGGTCTTCTGCGCCACAGCGTTGATCACCTCGACAATCTTGCCGACCTTCTGCAACTGACCACCGAAAGAGACCACCTGTTCGCCGCTCCGTTCAACATCGAGCAGAATCTGTTTCATCCCGTCCATAGTGCGCCGCGCTGTCTCTCCCCCCTGCTGAGCCGTTTGCACCGTCAGATCGACCGCCTCGAGAACCTTGCCGGCGGCGGCAGCCACTAGTTCAGTATTCATCGCCATATCCTTGATCAGGCGCGAAGTAACTTCGACTGTTTCAGCCTGGGTTTCAGCCCCCTTGCTGACCTGCTCAACGGTGTTGGACAATTCGTGGCTCGAAGCTGCCATCTCTTGCGCTGTCGCCGACAGGCCCTGGGCCGCATCGGCTACCTGACCAGAAGCTGACCTGACCGAGCCGACCAGCTCGCGCAGGTTGTTGTTAACCAGATTCAGGGAATTTGCCAGGTCATGGGTCTCATCACTGGCAATACTATCCTGCAACCGGATCGTCTGTGACAGATCGCCATGGCTAATCCGCTCACTCGCTTCACGCAAAATCTTTATGTTACGGGTAAACACTCTGGAAAACAGCGCCCCGATAATCAGACCGGCCAGGAGCGCGCCGCCCACAGACACATACTGCTGGATCCAGAAATCCTCGATACCGAGTCGCGGGACAATAAACAGATTCAGCAACACCGTAACAAATACGATGCCGAGAAAACCCAGGGTAAACTTGTGAGCGATTTCTACACGCATTCTTCCACTCCTTCAATTAGGTCAAACAAATTAGCACCCGACTACAGGGCAACACTCTCCTCAGGTGAAGCGATACAGCGATAAATACGTTCGACCGGATATTCCGACCGGTAGAGATGGCGAACATCCCCGACCATCGTTTCCGCACGACCCAGCACCAGAAAGCCATTTGGCCCGAGTGCCCGGGCAAAACGGGTCAGGATTTTAGCCTGTTCCTCCCGGGAAAAATAAATCATGACGTTGCGACAGAGAATCAGATCAGCTTGTGGATAATCCACCTCGGCCAGAATGTTTTGTTGCTCAAACTGAACCTGCTCCCGAATTTTCTCGTCGAGCCGAAAACGCCAGCCGTCAAACTGCGTAAAATATTTCTGCCGCACCGGCTTTGGCACCTCAGCCAACCGTTGCGCATCATACTCGCCGGTTCTCGCCTGTGCCAATATCTGCCTGCTGACATCAGTCGCCAGAATTGAGGTATCGATCCGGCTCAGCGACTGCTCCTGCAGCAGCAGCGCAACCGAGTAAGGTTCCTCACCACTCGAACAACCGACACTCCAGATTCGCAACTCACTCGCCTGCTCGCGCCGTTTTTGCTCCAGCAATTTTGGCAGGACCTTTTCTTCCAACACCAGAAATGTCGACGGGTTGCGAAAAAAGTGTGAAACATGAATCGTCAGGATTGCTAACAACGCATCAAGTTCATCATCATCTGACCGGAGGAACTCGACATAGGGTGTAGAGCCGTTAAACCCCCGTGCCCGAACCCGACTGGCGATGCGCCGCTTTATACATCGATCCTTATAGCTGCCGAGATCAAAAGCCCGCCGGGACAGCAACAGTTCACTGATTTCCTGGAAATCTGCATCGAGGAAATCTGCGCCGACAAATGGCGTTGTCGATATTTTCTGCTGTTTATCAATCGCCGTCATCTGATTGTCATCAACTTAATTAGTTTTCGTCCGGAAACGGCCCTTTTCCGCAATCTCTGCGTCAATCTGCACATTTGATTGTGCGGCGTAAAGTGCTACGCCTCCGCTCAAATGCTTGATTTTCTTGACCTTGAGAAAAATTGCTCGTTGCCAAATCGAAAACTGCACTTGTGCCATCTGGAGTTTCCGGATGGACACTAATTAGTTTCCAAATCAGAAACGTACACTATGCCCAGTCAGTATTTCCAGATGGGCGCTAGTTATAAAAACAATACATGGCTCACACTCGCGCCTAACCATACATTATTCTGCACCATCAGAAAAGTGTTTGTAGCCCATTTGTGCCGGCAAAGGGTACGGTTCGCCGGCATATTTAAGCTCAACTTCTCCACCACCCTCGACAACAGTGCCAATCCGGGTAATCGGCAGCTCACACTGCTCGGCCAGGCGGGCAATTTCCCGCGCCGATTCCGGCTTTGCCATAAACAACAATTCATAGTCTTCACCGCCGGTCAACGCCCAATTGCTAAGCGAATGAGCATCACAAGCGGTAGCGCGTAACGCCTGCGACAGCGGGAGCTGATCCACCTCGACAGAAGCACTGACCCGTGACGCTTCGAGGATATGTCCGAGATCAGCCAACAAACCATCAGAGACATCGATCATCGCCGACGGAATGCCGGCTTCTGCCAGAGCCGAGCCAACAGTAACCCTGGCGCACGGCTCAAGGTGACGCGCGAGCAACTCCGCGGGTATTGCACGGCCTTCAATCAGCCGTTGCAACGCCAACGCGCTATCGCCAAGACTGCCGGTCACATAAATGTTTTCACCGGGTCTGGCTCCGACCCGCCGGACTGCTGCTGCCTCCGGAGCACTGCCGAGCGCGGTAACGGAAATCGCCAAGCCCGCCTTCGCCGCGCAAGTATCACCACCAGCCAGCACCGTCCCATTAGCATGACAGACTTCCAGAAAACCCGCGAAGAACTGATCAAGATCCGCGTCAGCCAAGTCATCAGGAATGGCAATAGCCAGAAACAGTGCCCGCGGAGTAGCCCCCATCGCCGCCAGGTCACTCAGGTTTACCGCGGCTGATTTACGCCCCAACGACAACATTCCGGTCCAGTCCCGGCGAAAATGCACCCCCTCCATCAACATGTCGGTCGTGGTCAAAAGCACCTCGCCCGGCGGCAGCTGAAGCATGGCACAGTCATCACCGATCCCGAGCCGCACGACAGAGGAGGTCTGACAACGTGACTTAAGCTGGTTGATGATTTCAAATTCACCTCGACCGGTCCGACTCATTCTGACTCCACAAGGGCAGCGTTCAACACTTGATCAATCCGGTCGGCAAAGACGAAGTTGACCTTTTGCCGCAGATGGCGCGGGATATCCACCAGATCCTTGCGGTTGCGCTCCGGCACGATCACCGTCGTTATCTGCGCCTGGACTGCGGCCAGTACCTTCTCCTTCAAGCCGCCGATCGGCAGCACCTTGCCGCGCAAGGTCATCTCGCCGGTCATGGCGACATCTTTGCGGACCAACCGTCCAGTCAACGCCGAGACCAGGGCGGTCGCCATGGTCACACCGGCGCTCGGACCATCCTTCGGGATCGCTCCGGCCGGCACGTGAATATGCACATCATTCTGTTCAAAGAAATCGGTAGCGATCGCCAGCTGTTTGGCATGAGCCCGGGCGTAGGAGAGCGCGGCCTGGGCGCTCTCTTTCATAATCTCGCCCAGGTGACCGGTCAGCAGCAGTTGCCCTTTGCCCGGCATGACATGCGCTTCAACATACAACAATTCTCCGCCAACCTCAGTCCAGGCCAGACCGCAAACCAGACCGACTTCATCGCTCTGTCGCTCCTCGTCGGGCAGAAAACGGACCGGACCGAGCATTTGCGCCAGCATCCTGACGTTCACCCGGATCGAAGCGATCGCGCCTGAGGCAAATTTGCGGGCGACCTTACGACAGACACTGCCAATTTCCCGTTCCAGATTGCGCAAACCAGCTTCGGCAGTATAACCGCTGATCAGCAGCTTTAATGTATTGTCCGTCAAACTTATCTGTTGTGGTTGTAAACCGTTGGCTTCGATCTGGCGCGGGACAAGGTATTTACGGGCGATTGCCAGCTTCTCGTCAGCCGTGTAGCCGGCCAACCTGAGGACTTCCAGCCGATCACGCAAGGCTGACGGGATCGAATCGAGAACATTCGCCGTAACGATGAACAGGACACGGGACAGGTCAAAATGCAGATTGATGTAGTGATCGGAGAAGGAGTTGTTCTGCTCCGGATCGAGCAATTCCAGCAGCGCTGCCGAAGGATCACCACGGAAATCATTACCGAGCTTGTCGAGCTCATCGAGCATGAATACCGGGTTGTTGCTGCCGGCTTGTTTGATCCCCTGGATAATCCGCCCGGGCATCGCCCCGATGTAGGTCCGGCGATGACCGCGAATTTCAGCTTCATCACGAATTCCACCGAGAGAGATCCGGACAAAACTACGGCCCAGAGCCCGGGCAATCGATTTGCCGAGCGAGGTTTTCCCGACTCCCGGCGGCCCGACAAAACAGAGGATCGGCCCCTTCAGATTTTTCTTCAGTTTGCCAACAGCCAAAAACTCGAGAATCCGCTCCTTGATCTTTTCCAGATCAAAGTGATCTTCATCCAGCACCTGCCTGGCCGCATCCAGATCCAGGTTATCGGTGCTCGCTTTCACCCAGGGAAGATCGCACAGCCAATCAAGGTACGAAAAGACGGTCGAATACTCCGCCGCCTCCGGATGCATGGTCTCAAGACGCCGCAACTGTTTATCCGCCTCCTTCTGCGCAACTTCGGGCAAACCGGCGTCGGTCAGCCGTTGGCGAAAATCGGCGACATCTTCAGCGCGGGAATCGGCTTCGCCCAACTCGGACTGAATGGCCCGGAGCTGTTCGCGCAGAAAATATTCGCGTTGCGACTTGCCCATCTCCTCCTTGGCCCGGGTCTGAATCCGCTCCTGTACCATCACCAATTCCAGCTCTTTGGCCAGAACATCCTTGACCCGCAACAGCCGCTCGACCGGATCAC
>JAUVAJ010000040.1 GCA_030591795.1 Desulfuromonadales bacterium
TCTGTCGACCTATCACTGGTCTGGCGATTAATCCTGCGGCCAGGGCCAAGCCGGAACAATTCATAGAGACCGGTATTACCGCTATCGACGCATTGAATACCCTGGTCAAAGGTCAGAAACGGCCGATATTTTCCTGTGCCGGGCTGCCGTCCCAACAATTGACCGCTGACATTCTGCAGCATGCCGGAACCGCCGACCAGAGTCGTTTCGCGATAGTCTTTATCGCCATCGGCTTAAGTCAACGTGATTACCGCTTCTATCGCGACATCCTTGATAATCTGAATAATCCATTCGTCACTATCGCCAACCTGGCCGACCGGCCGGTGGTTGAGCGGCTGCTGGCACCGCGTATCGGTCTGACGCTGGCCGAGTACCTCGCCTTTGATCGGGGGCGCGATGTGCTGGTGGTGATCACCGACATGGTTAATTACTGTGATGCCATGCGCGAGGTCTCGACTGCCCGCGAGGAGATGCCCGGTCGGCGTGGCTACCCCGGCTACATGTACTCTGACCTCGCTTCGCTTTACGAGCGGGCCGGCCGGATCAAGGGGCTGCCCGGTTCACTGACCATGTTGCCGATCCTGACCATGCCGGAAGATGATATCACCCACCCGATTCCGGATCTGACCGGCTACATTACCGAGGGCCAGATCGTGCTCAGTCGCGAACTGCACGCCAATAGTATTTATCCACCGATCGATGTGTTGCCTTGCCTGTCGCGGTTGATGCAGAACGGTATCGGCGCCGGGCACACCCGGGAAGACCACCGAAAAATTACCGACGATCTCTATCGGACTTATGCCCGGGGGCGGGAGTTGCGCCGCCTCGAGACGATTGTCGGCCGCGAAGGAATTCCGGAGCACGATCAAAAACTGCTCGATTTTGCCAGCGAGTTCGAAACCGACTATATCGGCCAGGGGAGTAAGCGCCGTAGTGTGACCGAGAGCCTCGATCTCGGTCTGCGGCTGCTCCGTCAATACGAGGTGAGTGATTATGCTGCATCCGACCCGAACCAATCTGCTTCTGCTTAAGGAACGGCGCCAGACCGTCGAGGGAAGTATTCTGATCCTCAAGGGGCGACGTCAGGCGTTGATTCGTGAGTTTCTCGAGGCGACCCGGCCTCTGCTCCGGTCACGCGACGCTTTGCGGGAGAAATATGCCGAGGCGCTGGAACGGCTGCGTTTGAGTTTTGGTCATGCGGGCGAGGAGGTGCTGGTCGCACTGGCTGTCGTCAATCGTCAGGATCCGGGACTTGAAATTGTCCCGGGCAACATCCTCGGCCTGCACTATCTGGATGTTACGGTTCGGCAAACTCCGTTGCGGACACCGCTGGAACGGGGCTATGATTTTCGCGGCAGTACCCCGCATGTCGAGGAGGCGATCCATCTGTTTGAGTCGATTACGGCCGAGATGTTGGAAACCGCCACCTACGAAGCCAAGGTCAAGCGGCTGGAGGTAGAGTTACGGCGCCTGTCGCGACGGGTTCGGGTCCTGGAGGAGCGGACCATCCCGGGCATTGCTGCCGACATCCGGAAAATCATACAGTATCTTGGCGAACGTGAGCGTGAAGCCCATTATCGGTTGAAACGATTCAAGCAGTCGGCGTCCCGCCATTCCGGTTAAAGAAACGGTCAGAGACAGGCGGTAATCCCTTCGGCAAAATCGAGTGGCTCGATATCAAAGTCGTGCGCCCACTCGGATGGGTCACAGATATTACCTTGTTGCAGCATAGTTAACTGGTCGGAAGTGATCGGAAATTTTTGCAATGATTCGAGCAGCTTGATTGCCGGTCGCATCAAAAAAAGCGGCTGGCGTATGGTTTTGACCTTCCCCTTGCCGAGCGCCAGGCTGACAGCGTCCAGCATCTCAAGGTAACTGTACGGTTTTGGCCCGGCGAGACAATAAGTGCGGCCGACCGTCTGTGGTAGCTCGAGGGCGCGAACAAAACTTTCGGCGACCTGGCCGACCGCAACCGGCTGCATCTCATAGCGTCCACTGCCGATAACCGGCACCATCGGCAGACTTTTTACGATCGCAATTGTCGTCCTGATAAAATCCCCCTCGGCACCAAAGATGATCGATGGCCGGAAGATAGTCCAGTCGAGACCTGATCCCTGAACCAGTTGCTCACTTTGCCACTTGGTGGTCTGGTAGCCGGTGGCGGCATCCTTGGCGACATTGTTGGCGCTCATATGCAGGAAGCGAGTGATGCCGCTTTCTGTCGCCAGCTCCACAATGTTTCTGGTCGCTTCAACATGCTCGCGCGCAAAGGTTATCCCCTGGCGTGGCAGCTCACGAATTATGCCGATCAGATGGATAATGGCATCGCACCCGTTTAGCACCCCGCTTAAAGAGTCGCGGTTGGTGGCATCACCAGAGACCAGCTCCAACCCTTTGAGTTCTGGTAGCTTGTTTTCCGAGCCTTTACGAACCAGACAGCGGATCTTATGCCCTGCGGCATGTAGCCTGATGACCGTTTCTCGGCCGACAAACCCGGTTCCGCCTGTAACGAAAACTCTCATGTCCACCCTCTGTAACGCGAAGATTTGATCTGCACCGTTTAACTATAACAAACTTTATTTTTCAACAATACTTGCGTTGGGTCAAACTGCTGTTAAAATTATTTAATGATGGGATTAAGAGAAAAGAATACACTGTTCTATACATCTAGATACTTGTATATATTGTGCTTTTTATGGTTTCAGTGACTGAATATTCTTGACATGTTAAGTTGTAATGACTAGTTTTAAAACGTTATTCTAGTTTTAGTAAGAAGAATAGTCTCTGTGGGGGAGCATGGCTGCTGACAGAAGTCTTGTAGTTATGCCCTTCTTAGTTTTGTTCTATCGGTTTTATCCATGTCATTAATGTTCATTGTCTTCGCATGAAAGGAGTGTGTCCCATGAAACGTGACCACGACGATCAGTCGACCTCGGTCCCCGAAGAAATCCTGCAGAAATGGGAATCTCGCGGCATCAGTCGCCGGAGTTTTATCAAGTTCTGCACCGCAACCACCGCCGCGCTGGCACTGCCGATGACCTTTATTCCGAAGGTTGCCCAGGCACTGCAAGACAATCGTCTGCCGGTAATCTGGGTTGAATTCCAGGGCTGCACCGGCGATACGGAGGCTTTTCTCCGCGCCAATCAGCCGACCGCTACCGACATCATCCTCGATGTCCTGTCGATCGACTACCATGAAACAATCATGGCCGCTTCCGGTCACCTCGCCGAAGAGGCGAAAGAACAGACTATAGAAAAATACAAAGGCAAGTATCTGGCCATAGTCGAAGGGTCAATCCCGGCTGATGGCGGCTACTGTTCCATCGGTGGCAAAAGCGCCCTCGACATTGTCAAGCATGTCTGCGGCAATGCTGCGGCGACCATTGCTGTCGGCAACTGTGCTACCTTCGGCGGTCTGCCGAAGGCCGCGCCGAATCCGTCCGGTGCCATGTCGGTGCAGGATGCAGTTCCTGGCGCAACCGTACTTAATCTGCCTGGCTGCCCAGTCAATGCCACCAACCTGACGGCAACCATAGTTCATTTCCTGACCTTCGGCTCGTTGCCGGCAACCGACCGCCTCAGTCGACCGCTGTTTGCCTACGGCAAGCGGATTCATGACAACTGTGAGCGTCGTGCGCACTTTGATTCCGGTCAGTATGCCGAGGCGTTCGGCGATCCGGGACACCGTCAGGGCTACTGTCTGTACAAGCTCGGCTGTAAAGGTCCGGAGACCTTCCACAACTGTCCGACCGTTCGTTACAACGAAGGTGTCAGCTGGCCGGTCATGGCCGGACACGGTTGCATCGGTTGCTCGGAGCCGGATTTCTGGGACACTATGACTCCGTTCTATCGCCGTTTGCCGAATGTTCCCGGCTTCGGGGTCGAATATACTGTTGACCAGATCGGTTTCGGTCTGGCCGCCGCTACGGCTGCTGCGTTTGCTGGCCACGCTGGCCTGAGCGCCCTGCGCAAGGGCGACACCATGGAAGACGATAAAGTAAAGAGGGAGGAATAAAACAATGGCCAGGAAAATCGTGGTAGACCCGATTACCCGTATTGAGGGGCATCTGCGCATTGAGGCGCAGGTTGAGGGCGGAAAAATTGTTGACGCTTGGAGTTCCTCGACCGCCTTTCGTGGTGTTGAGACCATCCTCAAGGGGCGCGACCCCCGGGATGCGCATCACTTTACCCAGCGTTTTTGTGGCGTCTGCACCACCGTGCATTCGATGGCCAGTATCCGCGCCGTCGAAGACGCATTGAAGATAGACATCCCGGATAATGCCCGCCTGATCCGTAACCTGATCATGGGTATCCAGAATGTACAGGATCACGTTATTCATTTCTATCACCTGCACGCCCTCGACTGGGTTGATATAGTCAGTGCACTCGATGCCAATCCGGCTGAAACCGCCAAATTGGCGCAGTCAGTTTCGAATTGGCCGAAATCGAGTGCCACTTATTTCAAGGGTGTTCAGGACCGGATCAAGGCGTTTGTCGGCACCGGTCGCCTCGGCCCATTTGCCAATGCATATTGGGGGCACAGCGCCTACAAACTGCCACCGGCAGCGAACTTGATGGCGGTCGCCCATTACCTTGAGGCGCTTGAATGGCAGAAGGAAATTATCAAGGTTCACGCTATACTCGGCTCAAAGAACCCGCATCCGCAGACCTTCCTGGTCGGCGGCATGTCGATTCCGGTCGATCCGAACAGTCAGAACGCTATCAATGCCGACAAGATCGCCTATATCGGCAAGCTGCTCAAGCAAGCTCGTGAGTTCGTGGAGCAGGTCTATATTCCGGATGTGCTGGCAGTCGCGCCATTCTACCTCGATTGGGCCGGTATCGGCGGCGGCGTTGGCAACTATATGTCCTATGGCGACTTCCCGGATGCCAGCGGCAAGAATTTCATGCCACGCGGCATTATCATGGGCAAGGATATCTCCAAGCTGCTTGAAATGGACGAAAAGAAGATTGCCGAATATGTTGCTCACTCCTGGTACGACTACAGCGTTGGCGACAGTAAAGGCTTGCATCCGTACGATGGCGAGACCAATGATAATTATACTGGTCCGAAACCGCCGTACGATTTCCTCGACACCGACAACAAGTACTCTTGGGTCAAGTCGCCGCGCTACGAGGACCAGCCGATGGAAGTCGGGCCGCTGGCCCGTATCCTCGTTGCCTATGTTGGCGGCGTACCGGAAGTCAAAGGTGCTGTTGATGGCGTCCTTAAAGCCCTCGGTGGCCTACCGGCCAGTGTTCTCTTCTCAACTCTGGGTCGTACCGCTGCTCGGGCTATCGATGCTCTGGTCCTGGCCCAGAAGAATGAGTCCTGGCTGACTGAGCTGGCGGTTAACATGGATCGCGGTATTCTTGAGGTGCACAACGGCGATAAATGGGATCCATCAACCTGGCCTAAAGAAGCAATGGGCTTTGGCTGGCATGAAGCACCGCGTGGGGCGCTGGGTCACTGGATCCGAATCAAGGATCAGAAGATCGAAAACTTCCAGGCGGTTGTTCCGTCGACCTGGAATGCCGGACCACGCGATCCGATGGGGCAACGCGGACCGTATGAGGAGGCACTGATCGGTACACCGATCGCTGACCCGAAGAAGCCGGTTGAAATCCTGCGGACCATTCACTCCTTCGACCCCTGCCTCGCTTGCGCGGTTCACGTGCTCGATGGCGATGGTTCGGAGATTATCCGGGTCAAGGCACTCTAGGGAAGGAGGCGCTTATGTTGGAAATACGCTACGTCTGGCAATGGCCAGTCCGCATCTGCCACTGGCTTAATGTGCTCTCCATCGTCATGCTTTCGTTGACAGGATTCTACATCGGAGATCCTTTTGCCACGGCATCGGGTTCGACCCTGTTCACCATGGGAAACATCCGGTTTGTACATTTTGCATTCGGTTACCTGCTGATGTTCTCCCTGTTGTTTCGGATCTATTGGATGTTTGTCGGCAACCAGCATGCTTCATGGAAGGCCTTTTTCCCCTGGATAACACCGGAGGGGCGTAAAAACTTCATCAAAATGTTGCGTTATTATACCTTTACCGGTAAGCAGATCACTTATGAAGTTGGCCACAACCCAGTCGCGGCAACCGCTTATTTCGGTATCTTTATCCTGTTTATGATCCAGGTGGCCACCGGTTTTGCCCTCTACGGCCAGTTCGAGCCGGGTAGTTTCTGGAACGGTACCTTCGGTTGGTTGCTGGCGATGATCGGCAATCAGGATATTCGCCTGATTCACCATGTGGTCATGTGGCTGCTGGTTGGTTTTATTATCAATCATGTCTACAGTGCCTGGTTGATGGACGTTAAGGAGCGCAACGGTACAATCAGTGGCATCTTCAGTGGTCACCGTTTCATTGAGCCCGAGGATCTTTGATGTCGATTCTGGTTCTTGGTCTCGGCAATCTGCTGATGAGCGATGATTCTATCGGCGTCAGAATCGTACAACGTTTGCAACACGATTTCAGAGTTCCGGAGGGTGTCATCATTGTCGATGGTGGCACCCTCGGTCTTGACCTGTTGCCTTATATAGAAGAGGCCGACGAGTTGTTGATCATCGACGCTCTGGAGATGCGGGCTGAGCCCGGTTCGCATTTCCGTCTCGAAGGTGATGCAGTGCCGCGGGCTTTTGCCAGTAAACTTTCTGTGCACCAGATGGGTCTGCAGGATTTGCTGGCGGTAGCTGAGCTGCAGGGCTATGCTCCACAGAAACTGGTGGTGCATGGAATTCAGGCCGGTTCCATCGAAATGAACCTCGACCTTTCACCACCGGTTGCAGCGGCCATGGACGACCTGCTCGATGCCGTTGTCAATGAACTATTGGCGTGGGGAGTAGCCATAGAAAAGGCGGCTTGATCCTACTTAATATTTAAAGGTGTGCTGGCTAACAGCGCCCCTTTTTTCTTTTGGACAGACCGATGCCAAGATACTTGCTGTTCCTCACGCTAATGCTGCTAGTCGCCTGCTCTGACCAGTCCGTCTCCTATCCGCAACGCAATATGCCGGCTGAACTCAGAGTCGATGCGATCATCCTTGACGAAATGCAACAGTTGTTCCTGCAGCATTGTGCCAGTTGTCACGGCACACTAGCAGAAGGGCGGATCTCCCGAGCCGATTTTTTCCAGCCACCCGCGCCTGATTTTACCGCAGAGTCTTATCAACAAACTGATCCGGCCTACCTGTTCTGGCGCATTGCTGAAGGGAAGATGGTTGAGCCGTACCTGTCTATGGGTTCGGTTATGCCAGCCTGGGGCGCACATTTCAGCGATGAGCAGATCTGGCAGATGATTGACTATCTGCAGAGTAGGTCACATTAGGCGAAGCAGTTAAGCCACAACTTGACACCCTGTCACAAAAGGTGCGAAAATTTCCTCTGGACCCGCAAACCTGATACGGAGTGCAGATGACCAGAGCTATAGTTTTTTTGCCCCTTCTTTTCTCATTGTTTTTCAGTCTGCCCTCTTCGGTAAAAGCACTCGATATTCTCGTGTTGCCGACGGTCATCGACCCGGGTATGGATGCCTGGCAACATGTTCCGGCCAGTAGTGAACCGACTATCTACCCTACGCAGCAGGTTTATCGTGGGCAACCCTTCCGCATGTTGGTGCTCGGCAAGGATTATGCTACCGATAACAATAAAAGTGCCAATCTGATCTATTCTGTTCAGATATTTGCGCCGAGCGGTTCCGCTCTTCTCGGCCAAAGCTCTGCTTTGGAACTGTACAAAGGGGAGGTCAACAGCAACACCTTCCTGCTGCTCAGTCGTCAGTATATGACCCTTGATTTTTCGGAGACTGATCCGTTTGGTATCTATAGGTTTGAAGTTACTGCCAATGACCTGTTGGCCGAACAGCAAACCACCACCACGGTTGAACTCATCCTCGCCCCTGTCACAGCACCTGCAGATTTCGGGTCACCAGAAGAATTTTCAGAGTGGCTGTCCAACTACTATAGAGCTCCTGATCCGGCGCGTGCAGTTAAGGCTATGCTGCAATATGTCGATATGGAACCAGAATCCAGGATGAAGCAGGCTCCTTTACTGCTTTTCCTGACCCGGGTTATTCGGAACAACCAGTTTCTCTGGCCGCAGCTGAAGTCCCTTTATGTCAAATCAGACCCGGAGGAGCAAAAAAAGATCCTTTTGTTATGTGGACTGACCGGTCAAAAGGATGATGCGTTTTTCACATCGCTCGACCCAAAGTTGTCAGCATATTATTTTGAGGCCAAAAAAATAAAGTTACCTGTACCAACCGATCGGCCCGTAACCGAGATCGAGATTGACCTGCTCTGGGCCGAATTTATGGCGACCGGAACGATCGCACCTATCCGCAAACTTACCGGAGCGCTTTACCTGGAATCGGTTCGGGGGACACAAGAGAAGTTAGATTCTGGAGCAATTGAAATGTCGCCAGATGCCAAGGCTCGTGCAGTACTCGAAAAGGTTTATATGTCAGCGCTTGGCTCGCTTATTTACAATGGCGAGCGACACTCTCTGGTCAAACAGTATCTGGGCTACATATATGAACTCGAAGATCCGGCGCCGACAATAAAAGATCAGCTTGAGGATATACTTGAAATATTACAGAAACGGAGTAACGAAGAAGAAGCGCGCAAGCATATGGAGAAGCAGAAAACCGAGCCTTAATCAGCAGTGCTATACCCCTTAATGTATCTCAAATAAAACAAGAGATAACACTGATGTGTTGTCTCTTGTTGGTTGTAGTTGCAAAGATTACAGGGCACTAGAAGTCGCTTTATATAAACCAGAAGAGTAGGTTAAGGGAAATAGACATCGTCTACCGAGAAGGAAGAACCACACTGACATTTCAGTGTCGAGCCGGGCGGTGCTCCCTGGTATGAGTCTGAAGTAACCTGCGATTCATTGGCCGTATTCACACCTGTCGTGGCACAGGCTGAGAGCATGAGTAGTGTGAATATGCTGATTAATAGAATTTTCATAACCGATCTCCGGCAAACGGAATAGAGCTCTTTTGGTTAATTGATGACTATAGTTGTTATAATTATGCCGAATAGCCCAGATTTTGTCAAGTTTGTGGGCTGGAACAGAAAACTAGCCAATTAAAACCGAAATTTTGTGAAGTAGCAGGATCGCGTACTAATACAAA
>JAUVAJ010000157.1 GCA_030591795.1 Desulfuromonadales bacterium
GCAATACCATGACAAGCAAGGCAGGGAGCCCCACCCGCTGAGAAGCTGACTGAACCAACGTACAGCGCTTCACCCTGTTTCTGGTCGCCAGGCTGAGCCCAACCCAAGGTAGAGACTAAAAGAAAGATTGTGGCACACAGCGATATACGAAACAAAACCTGTCTAGTCATGAGATCTACCTCTTCACGTTGGAAGGCCCAGAAAGCTCCTGTACAAAAAATCCGCCACGCGGTTAATTACATATTGATAGTGTGTAAAAACCCTGTAATCAATTACACGATTTATATACTACCTTATAGTTTGACTTTATCCAGTCGCGACAACATTAAAACACTGTTCTTAAATCAGAATTGACTCAGGTCAAAAATGGCTATAATTTCCAATTTATATTCTGTTGAGATTTGTCAGATTCTACTTTACAAGGGTCATATCAGAGAAGATTAACCTTAGATAAACATTTGATATACAATGCTTTTTCACTATCAACATAAACATCTGAACAGTTTATTCATAAAAAACATACTCGATCCGTTACCGACAGGTATCGCTGCAGCATAAATGCTACCAAATAGTAACGGAGCTGTTAATTCATTGAATATAAATCGTCAATATTGCCATGCAAATGCAGCCAGCTGGCATTTAAGTCAGCATTCATGTTTAGTTCAATCGGAAGCACTACTCCCTTCTGAATATTCGTTGACTCAATTTATGTTTTCAGGTAAAAATTGCACCTCGAGTTTCAGCCATCCTAGCTCAGCTGGTAGAGCAGCTCACTCGTAATGAGCAGGTCGTCGGTTCAAATCCGATGGATGGCTCCATAAACAAACAAAGGCCGGGCAAATTGCCCGGCCTTTGTTCTTTTGCTGCATATATTATGTTTTGGTCTGTCAGCTCCTACGCGATCTAACTCAGTGTCAGAAGTTCTCAAATTTAGCATCGAGAGGATCGCGAGCGGAGTTGACATCAGACGTGGTAGCATCAACTTTACCTTTTGTATGCGATACCAACATTTGCTGACGAGCTACACTTCTAAGTCCTTGCCCGGAATCAGCCTGAGCCCGCGCCGTAATCAACTGAGCTTCCCGGGAAGCGTCCACGGTAAAGAAACCCATCATGTCCCGCAGTTGCTCAGACTGACTGGAGAGTTCCTCAGAGGTTGAGGCCATCTCTTCCGCCGCAGCGGCGTTCTGCTGAATAATCTGGTCAAGATTCTGGATCGCCCGGTTGATCTGCTCTGAACCGGCATCCTGCTCCCGACTGGCAGCAGCAATTTCCTGTACCAGCTCAGCGGTCTTCTGGATATCCGGGACAATTTGACTAAGTAAATTGCCAGCTTTTTCTGCCACCCCGACACTGGAAGCAGAGAGGTCGCTGATTTCGCCGGCAGCAATCTGGCTGCGCTCCGCCAACTTACGAACTTCGGCGGCAACAACCGCAAATCCTTTACCATGTTCGCCGGCCCGGGCCGCCTCGATAGCCGCGTTGAGCGCCAGCAAGTTGGTCTGGCGGGCAATCTCTTCGATAATGTTGATTTTCTCAACGATCTCCCGCATAGCCAGGACCGTTTCTTCAACCGCCTCACCACCTTCACGGGTCTGTTCAGCAGCCTGGATGGCGATCTTTTCGGTCTGCAGGGCATTATCGGCATTCTGTCGAATATTGGCCGCCATCTCCTCAATCGAAGAAGAAGCCTCCTCCGCTGCCGCCGCCTGCTGCGAGGCTCCTTGCGACATCTGCATGGAGCTGTCATTCATCGCCTGACTTCCGGTCGCGACATTTTCAGCCGAGGTCTTGACACCACTGACGACCTCGGAGATACGTTCAGACATTGCCTTCAACGCCTGCATCAACTCATCCTTGTCAGAGCGACGTTTGATTTCAATATCGAGCTTGCCGTCGGCTATCTGCTTAGCGACATCTGTTGCCTCTCGGGTCGAAAGCATCATCTTGCGCATCGCTTTGAGCAGGTGTCCAACTTCATCTCTGGTTTCAATCGGGATGTCGCGCGACGTATCGCCATCAGCCAGATCGTTGGCGACTTCGACCGCCAGATTTAACGGCCGGGAGATACTCCGCCCGATAAAATATGCCAGTATGGTTAGAACAATAAATATGACCAACACGGCAAGTCCAGTCTGCTGCAAGTGACCATAGAAAGCGGCATCAACATCTTCAATATAGACTCCGGTACCGATAATCCAATCCCACTGAGCAAACCCCTTGACGTAAGAGATCTTTGGCGCCAGATAATTCTTGTCATCACCCTTCTGCCAGACATAGTCGACAAAACCGGCACCTTGAGCTTTAACGGTGTTAACGAACTCGACAAACAGATGCTTGCCGTTCGGATCCTTAAAATCGCTAATATCTTTACCTTCCAGCTTTTTAACGTACGGATGCATAATCATCTTCGGCTGGTAGTCATTAATCCAGAGATAGCCGTTGTCACCGTAGCGCATCCATTCAATCGTCTCAATTGCCAGCGCCTGCGCCTCAGAATCCAGCATTTCACCGGCCAGAGCCTTATCATAGAAATGTTTGGCCGTAGAATGGGCGCTTTCGACAATATTCTGGAGTTTCGCTTTGCGATCTTCCAACATCGTGTCCCGGCTACCGAAAATCAACGAACCGGCGATCCCGACAAAGGTGATCAGAAAAAGCCCGACCAGGATAGACAGTTTGTATTTGATATTTATTGATCCCAAAAAGTTCATCTGTTTATCTCCCTGAATAAGTTATCCCACAAACCTGACATAACAACATTAAATTGCAGATTCTCGCGGCCAGTGCTCAAGCACAAACTGGTTCTTCTTCCTGCTCATCAATAACCGCAAGTTCTTCAATTGAAAAAATACGATCGATGTCGAGGATAATGACGAACTGTTCATCCAGATTGCCCATCCCTTGAATAAATTCAGTATTCAAGCGGGATCCGAGCCGTGGTGGTGGTTCGATCTGCTCGGCATTCAGATCCAGCACCTCCTGAACAGCATCAGCCACAATGCCGATGACGACCGAAGACTCTTTGACCTCAACCTCCATCACAATAATGCAGGTGTCGACTGTTCGCTCGACTTCATCCATGCCGAATTTGCGGTGCAGATTGATCACCGGGACGACTCTGCCGCGCAGATTAATCACGCCGAGCATATAATCCGGTGTTTGCGGCACCCGGGTCACATCGACAAAATCGAGAATTTCGCGAGTTTTCGCAACATCGACTGCAAACAGGTCTTTATTAAGTTTAAAGGCCAGATACTGATTTGTAAGTTCTAAAGCTTCCATCTGGGCTATCTCCTGATTTATTTCCTAGGGCATGACCATTTTAACGACTGTCAACAGTTGTTCCGGCTTGAATGGCTTGACAATCCAGCCGGATGCTCCGGCCGCCTTACCTTCCTGTCGCTTGTTATCATCAACTTCGGTAGTCAGCATAATGATCGGCATAAAACGGCAAGCAGAACTGCGGCGCACGTGGCGGATAAGGTCAATGCCATCTACGCGTGGCATATTCAGGTCGGTAATCAACATATTGACCTCGCCTTTATCCAATTGCTCAATTGCCTCCTGACCATCTTTTGCCTCGACGACTTTATAGCCAGCTTCCTTCAGAGCGGATGAAAGTATCAGGCGAACGGTTGAAGAGTCGTCCACGGTTAAAATTGTTTTCTCCATAATTCACCTCCGGTCAGATTATTACCGACTCTCAGCTGTTTTTTGCTTTGCGTTTTGCGCGTTACGCTCTGCCAACAGAGTCAATACAAGCTCTGTAATACGAGTCGGCTCACTAAAATGCAGATCCATTGTCGGATGTTTACTGATTAAATCCGCCACAAGTCCTTTCACCGATTCTGATTGTTTAACAAAAACAACGGGAATTTCGGCGCCGATTTGTTGACACTGTTCGACTAACCTGGAAATATCGATATTCAAGTTAGGATTGTTTACCAATAAACAGTCAAACAATTCCCCGGTATGTTGCGCAATTTCCATAAGATTAATCGCTTCATTTTCATCGAAGACGACGCGGGTTTCACAGCGAGCAATCTCAAGATTAAAGCAGATGGCCGGATGCGATTCACCATTACACTCTAAAATGACAATTTTGCAGTTCATCTCTGCCCCTTTTATTTACAATCGAATTACTTACTACAACTAGCAACGATAATGCCAACTGCATAACTCAATATAAGTCACTGCAATTACAAGCATTTCACAAATTATCATAAATATTAAACAAAACGTGCCCGTAACAAAAGTTACGGGCACGAAAATGATCAACGCTGGTTAAAACTCGATTTTACAACGGATTAAGCAACATGTAACAAAAGTTACCATTAAACTTTTGTTACACCCCGCAATACGGGATTACCTGGAACGATTCTTGAGTCGTTTACTCAAGGCTGGGCGAGAAATACCAAGCAAGCGAGCCGCCTGGGTCTGATTCTGCTGTGCCCGGCGCATCGCCTCGTCAACCAGCAGATCGGCCGACTCTTTGAGCGTTGGCAACTTATCCGGGTAACTGATAGTCGCATTCAAAGCCGAACCAGTTGTAGCGGCAACCGGCTCTAATGGTGCTGCAGCACTGCCCATCACCGATTGAAACGATGCCAAAGCAAGAGCACCCTTATGGTGCAGACTGACCGCTTCAAAAATCATGGTTCGCAATTCACGGATGTTTCCAGGGAAATGATAACTCTGCAATAACGTGATCAGTTGTGGTGGGATGGCAGGTTTATCTTTTTTTAAAGATGCGGCGGCGGCCGTCAGAAAACGCTCCAGTAAAAAAGGAATGTCTTCCCGACGCTCGCGCAGTGGTGGCAGAGCGACCCGGTATGCATTCAGACGGTAAAAAAGATCGGAACGAAAAGCTCCAGACTGCTGCAGCTCGGCCAGATCACGGTTGGTGGCAAACACAAACCGGGTAGCGTGCTGTTTTGGCGTGTCGCTGCCGAGCGGGTAGTAATCACCTTCCTGGAGCAGTCGGAGCAGCTTTACCTGAGAGGCCTGGCTCAAATCGCCTATTTCATCAAGGAACAAAACCCCGCCGGCGGCTTCTTCAATCACTCCGGCTCTAGCCTGGTCAGCACCGGTATAAGACCCCTTCACGTGGCCAAACAGGGTGTCTGAAAAAACATTGTCGTCCAGCCCGGCAACATTGACTGCGA
>JAUVAJ010000197.1 GCA_030591795.1 Desulfuromonadales bacterium
CTCGCTTCGACGGGACAATGAAATATATCGAGTTGAAGACCGTTACTAACAGTACTGGCCAACATGTGGTTATGAACCGTAAGGCTGAGATTGCAATTATCGACGAGACCGGTCGCGAGCGCGAACGTTACGAGGTTGTCTACGGTGCGTTGCTGGCGCACAAGGATGGCGAGGCGGTCACTACCGGCCAGTTGCTGGCCGAATGGGACCCCTTCACCATGCCGATCCTGACCGAGATTTCGGGTATGGTCCGTTTCGGCGATATGCTTGAAGGCGTGACCATGGAAGAACAGGTCGATGATGTAACCGGTCTGTCGCGCAAGGTCATTATCGAGACCAAGGCGGCAGACAAGCGGCCGCGGATCACCCTTAAAGGGGATGATGGTAAGACCGCCAAGCTGCCAAATGGTGCGCCGGCCCGTTACATGATCCCGGTCGGTGCCAATATCACTGTTGCTGAAGAGACGATGATCAGCGCCGGTGATATTATCGCCAAGATTCCGCGTGAGACGACTAAAACCAAGGATATCACCGGTGGTCTGCCACGGGTTGCCGAACTGTTTGAGGCCCGCAAGCCGAAGGAGTTTGCGGTGATTTCCGAGATCGATGGTACAGTCTCGTTTGGTAAAGACTCCAAAGGTAAGCGTAAGGTGGTTGTTACTCCGGACATTGGCGAGGCGAAAGAATACTTGTTGCCTAAAGGGAAGCATATCACTGTGCATGAGGGTGATTTGATCCGTGCCGGTGAGCCGTTGATGGATGGTTCGAGTAATCCGCACGATATTTTGCGTGTTCTTGGTGAAAAAGAATTGGCTAAATATCTGGTCGACGAGGTTCAGGAGGTTTATCGACTCCAGGGCGTCAAGATCAACGATAAGCACATTGAGGTTATTGTTCGCCAGATGTTGCGTCGAGTTAAAATAAAGGAAGTTGGTGACACCAAATTCCTGATCGATGACCAGGTTGAGCGTGCTGCATTTGAAATTGAGAATGAGCGCGTACTTAGTGACGGAGGCACGCCGGCAGTCGGTGAGCCGCTGATGCTCGGTATCACCAAGGCGTCCCTGTCAACTGAATCGTTTATCTCGGCCGCTTCCTTCCAGGAGACGACCAAGGTTCTGACTCAGGCGTCAATCGAAGGAAAAGTTGATTATCTGCGCGGTCTTAAAGAAAATGTCATTATGGGCCGCCTGATTCCGGCCGGAACCGGTATAGCAAAGTATCGTAGTGCTACTCTACTGATCGATGATCCAGAAGAGATGCCGGAGATTGTCGGTGATGGAGTTGATGAGAAAGAGGTTGCAGAGGCTGTTGAAGCTCCTGAACCAGTAGTAAAAAGTACCTCCGATGAGGAAGTTGTCGAATAGTTTTAACAGGTTGGAAAAGAAAAACGACACACCCTAAAAAGTCCTTGACAATGACGGGGCGTGTTGATACATTCAGCGGGTTTTCCCCTCAATGAAAGTTGAGGTGTCCCTTTGTTCTTTTACTTGATGAATAGCGATTTTCGGGAGTATGAATAGATGCCGACTATCAATCAGTTGATCCGTCACGGACGCAAAAACAAGGTAAAAAAATCTACGGCGCCAGCGCTTCAGGCTAGTCCTCAGAAGCGCGGTGTGTGTACCCGTGTATACACAACTACGCCGAAGAAGCCTAACTCTGCGTTACGTAAAGTAGCTCGTGTGCGCCTAACCAATGGGCTTGTTGTTACATCGTATATCCCTGGTGTGGGCCATAACCTTCAGGAGCACTCCGTGGTTCTGATTCGCGGCGGTCGTATTAAAGACTTGCCGGGTGTGCGTTACCACATTGTGCGTGGCACCCTTGACCTGGCTGGTGTTAAAGATCGTCGTCAGGGCCGTTCTAAGTACGGTGCCAAGCGGCCGAAGTAACGAATTGTATAGGCTGAGAGGTTAGTTATGCCGAGAAGAAGAGAAGTACCAAAGCGAATTATTCTGCCCGATCCTAAGTTCAACGATCGCCTGCTTGCCAAGTTTATCAACATGTTGATGCTTGGTGGCAAGAGAAGCACGGCTGAGCGTATTGTTTATGCGGCGCTGGATATGATCAATGAGCGTTCTGAAGAAGACGCAATTGCAATATTCAAGAAGGCGCTGGAGAATATCCGCCCCATGCTTGAGGTTAAGTCCCGCCGGGTCGGTGGTTCGACTTACCAGGTGCCGATTGAGGTCCGCTCGGAGCGCCGAAATGCTCTGGCTCTACGCTGGGTGATCAGTTTTGCCCGATCCCGCGGTGAAAAGACCATGCAGGAGCGTTTGGCCGCCGAACTGATGGATGCAGCGAACAATCGCGGCGCTTCGGTTAAGAAGAAAGAAGATACGCACCGTATGGCCGAGGCGAACAAAGCCTTTGCTCATTACCGTTGGTAACAACGTAACCGTTTGGAAGGTTTAAGCCGTGGCTCGCAAAGTAGCACTCGATAAAACACGTAACATCGGTATAATGGCCCACATCGACGCCGGTAAAACGACGACGACTGAGCGTATTCTTTATTACACCGGAGTTTCTCATAAGATCGGCGAAGTTCATGATGGCGCAGCCACCATGGATTGGATGGAGCAAGAGCAGGAGCGTGGTATCACGATTACCTCGGCTGCAACTACTTGTTTCTGGGATGATCACCGCGTCAACATCATTGACACCCCCGGGCATGTCGACTTTACTATTGAAGTTGAGCGTTCACTGAAGGTTCTGGATGGTTCAGTTGCAGTGTTCTGTTCAGTCGGTGGCGTTGAGCCGCAGTCTGAGACCGTCTGGCGCCAGGCTGACAAGTATGGTGTTCCGCGAATCGCATTTATCAATAAGATGGACCGCATCGGTGCTGACTTTCAGCGCGGTGTGGACATGATTAAAGAACGTCTTGGTGCTAATCCGGTGCCGATTCAACTCCCCATTGGTAGTGAAGAAAATTTCCGTGGTATTATCGATCTGGTCGAGCAAAAAGCGGTTATCTGGAACGATGAAGCCCTCGGTGCCGAGTATGAAGTGTCCGATATCCCGGAAGAATATTTGGCAGATGTAGAGTTAGCTCGCGAATTTATGCTCGAGGAGATCAGCGCCAATGATGAAGCGCTGATGGAAAAGTACCTTGGCGGTGAAGAGCTTACGGTTGAAGAAGTCAAGGCCGGTATCCGGCGTGCTACTATTAGTCTCGATATCAATCCGGTTCTGTGTGGTTCTGCCTTTAAAAACAAGGGTGTTCAGACCCTGCTTGATGCAGTCATCGATTACATGCCGTCCCCGGTTGATGTCAAGCCGATTGCCGGTGTTGATCCGGACTCAGGCGAAGAGTTGACCCGTCCGGCTGATGATGACGGCCCGTTTGCGGCTCTGGCATTCAAGATCATGACAGACCCGTTTGTCGGTCAACTCTGTTTCTTCCGTGTTTACTCTGGCATCGCTGAGTCGGGTTCAACGGTTATAAACTCGACCAAGGGGCGTAAAGAGCGCTTCGGTCGCTTGCTGAAGATGCATGCCAACAAGCGCGAAGAGATCAAGCAGGTTTATGCTGGTGATATTGCCGCTGCTGTTGGTCTGAAGTCAACGACCACCGGTGACACCTTGTGCTCCATCGATAAGCCGAGCTTGCTCGAATCTATGGATTTTCCGGAGCCGGTTATTCACATTGCGATTGAGCCGAAGACTAAAAGTGACCAGGAAAAACTCGGCACGGCCCTAGGTAGATTGCTGGCCGAAGATCCGTCACTGCGCGTCCGCTCCGATGAAGAGACCGGACAGACTATCCTCTCCGGTATGGGCGAGCTACATCTCGAAATCATTATTGATCGTCTCAAGCGCGAGTATAAGGTCGAGTCGAGTGTTGGTGCGCCGCAGGTTGCCTACCGTGAAACCATCACTAAATCAGTTGAGGTTCAGGGTAAGTTTGCCCGTCAGTCAGGTGGCCGTGGTCAATACGGCGACTGCTGGCTCCGCATCGAACCACAAGAATCCGGACTCGGTTTCGAATTTGTCGACAAAATCAAGGGTGGCGCAATTCCGAAGGAGTACATCCCGGCCGTTGGTAAGGGCGCTCAGGAAGCGTCTCTGAACGGTATCCTCGCCGGTTACCCGATTGAAGATGTCAAGGTTACCTGCTATGACGGGTCCTATCATGAGGTCGACTCCTCGGAAATGGCTTTTAAAATTGCCGGTTCCCTGGGTTTCAAAGCCGGTGCAGCCAAGGCTGGCCCGATAATTCTTGAGCCGGTCATGGCGGTTGAGGTTGTTGTCCCCGAAGAGTACATGGGTGACGTCATGGGTGACCTCAGTAGTCGTCGCGGCAAGATTATGGGAATGGAAATGCGCGGCGGCGCACAGATAGTTAATGCTCACGTCCCGTTGGCGAACATGTTCGGTTATGCAACCGACGTGCGTAGCGCCACCCAGGGTC
>JAUVAJ010000287.1 GCA_030591795.1 Desulfuromonadales bacterium
AGATCCTGTTCCATGCGCCGGATAACGATGAGTGTATTTTCGCCGAGGTTGATTTCATTCTGATCGTCAAAGTGAATTGCGGCAGTCGATTGATCGAGCGTTTGCACCGCATCCTTATTGTATAGCCGCATGCCGGTTTTGGCACTTCGCCAGGCGATATCGATCGCCCGCTTGCTTTTAACGTCGTTTCTGGTTGAGGTGAGGCGGGCCGCCCATGCACCGCCGGAACCGATCTCGTTAGTCTGGCCGGAGCGCAACAACATCAGGTCGTGCTCACGTTTAATGGTTGCGTTAACCTGTTCAATCTCCTGTTTATCCATAAACAGGGAAAACCCACCGCCACTCGGGAAGAAGAGGTTCAATACCGACATGATGAGGAAGAAAAAGATGAGCACCAAGCCTATGGCGATGACCCCTTCCAACAATTGTCGGGAAATGTTACGTTCAGCCTTTTTTTGCATCAATAGATTCCCTGGATCCGGATAAACCAGCCTTGAACCGAGTAATTGTTGAGTGAACGTTCATCATCGGAGAAATCGGTAAAGTTATAACCAACCCCGAGCCGGACTTGCTTTTTCGGTCGCCAGCCGACTTCGGATAGCCAGCCCTGCCGCTGCCCGGACGAGGCGGTCTCGGTCAATTTCCGGTATTCGAGTCCGGCATCGATCGATTTCCGGAACAAGAAGTTGAAGCGGTGCAACGACAGCCACGAACGACTCTGGTAGGTGTCAGTCGCCCCGGTCTCTTCTTTCCAGCGCACCGCATTTTTCTCAACCCATTCGATGGCTCGGGTAATCTGTAACGACCATTCGACTGAGATTGTATCGAGCACGGTGTCGAGATAGTCCGTGCTGCCGGTGCCGGTCGGCCGCCGATCGGTCAGGTGGGTGCCCCGGGCCAGAGCGTTGAAGTAGTCATGGCGGATCGGCCGGTAAGCTAGGCCAACACTCGCTTCTTCAAATCCAGCTTCGTCCAGACCAGTAGTCCGGTTGTCCGAGACGCTGTAGCGGTAGATGCCGATCAGCGTAAAGTCCGGGTTGATCTGGCCCTCGGCGCGGTTGGCAGACAGGAACTGCTGCAGCTTGGTCGCCCCGTCCTGTTCCCGGAGTTCGGCGCGCATGGTAAGTTTAAATCGGTCTTTGTAATGGTAAGTGAGGCCGGTAGCGACGCTGTAATGACTGGTGTCGCCGGTCGAACGTGTCGCTTCACTCATTTCACCACCAAGCATCAGCTGCAGTTCAGAGGCGAAATTCCATTTTTTCTCAGCGCCAAGCAGTGAGACGTTGCCGTAGCCGGCGGTTGAACGAGTCAACTGATATTCGGTGTAGAGTCGGGTGCCGAACGGTCCGTCCTGGCTTTCGCCGCCAAGCACAGTTGTTGACTGTCGGCTGGCATTATCAGCGAGCAGACGTTGCGTCAGGTAGAGTCGGTTCTTGCCGAGCAACAGGCTGGCGCCACCCTCAGCCGATTGACCGCGCGCTCCGCTAGTGGCGTTGGCATAGATTGACAGTGGGTCGATCGGGCGATAGTCGAGGCCAATGGTCGTCTGAGTCTTGTTGACACCGGTCAGGGTCACTTGCTGTTCGAGCCAACTGGTCAGGCGCTCGGTCAGGTCGGCTTCAAGCCGTACGGCGGCGAGCTGATCGCGTGTCAGGTTGCTGCCGCTTGCGTCTTCTGCATCAAGCGCCTGGTATTCAGTTAACAGTCGCCATTTGCGGCCTTCGTGTCGCCATTGCAGCATCGCCGAGCGGAGCAGCGCCGGGTCGAGTAGTACGACGGTGTCACGCTTCTCCTGGCTGAAGCGGGCCAGTAGACTGTCGAAGCGGCCCGGGTTCCAGAGGAGCTGTGCACCACTCTTCTGCGTCCCTTCTTCAGAGGTCTGACCGGCGGCGCGGAAGCCGCTGTCGAGCTGTTTGTGGTAGAGGACGGCCTGCAATAGATCTGGCCGGTCGAACCACTTGCCGATATCGAGTTCTGCCGTCGCTTTCCAGGCGCTCCCTTCTTCGACACCACTGGCGATAATCGCGCTGTAGTTGAGGCCGCCGTCGCGGCTGATGTTGACCGTTGCGTCGCTACCGCTGCTGGTCGCGTATTCGGCCAGCAGGCGGGTCTTGTCACCGAGCCGAATTTCGGCATCGACCCCGAGCAGCTCGTACGGCCCGGCCCCGGTCTCGTCCTGAACGGCTGTGGCACCGAGCGCAAGATTGTCGCCAAGCTGCTGGCGCACCCGACCACCGTAGGCGGTCTTTTCGAAGCTGGCTGCGGTCGCTTCGTAATCGATTTGAATCGACACCGGATCGCCGGACAACAGATCAGGGTCGATCAGCCGGTCGGTACTCTGAACAGTCGAAACCGGTTTACGGAACAGGACGCGCCCTTCCGGGTATTTGATAGTGTAATCTACGTTACGCTCCTGTGGCAGCTGCACCAGCGGCAGACCGGTCAGCCGGTCGCGGACCAAAATGGTGATCTGCTCACTCCCCTCGATTACGTCGGTCCGGCTCAGATAGTAGAGAGAACCGCCGGTGGCATCGACCTCATCGCGGACATGCACTTGCCTTATCTCGGCACCGAACAATTCAACTTCGGTGTTCGCCTGGCCATACTTGGTGCTCTCTTTTGAACGATAAACGGCATGACCACCGAACAGCGTGCGCCGGTAGCTGGCTAGCTCGCTGCCGTGCAGATCGAGGTTGTAATTGCCGATCAGCAGGTGCAGTTCGTCGCTGTCGAGGGCGAGGAAGAGTTTGCCCTGACTCTCTGCGTCATAAACCAGGGTGCTGCTGTCGCCGTAGACGGGATAGAGTCTGTCCGGATCGAGGTTGGTCAGCAAACGATCAGTTTCGGCAGCGTCAAGATCCTTGAACAGATCGGAAAATTCACCGGTGCCGGTGTCAAGCGCCGCTGTTAATATGTAGCGACCTGCGATGCGTCCCTTCATATAAAGAGCAATGCGGCCTTCGGTGACGATTTTATTCTGGCTGCCTGTGCCGGCATTGGTCAGGTTGCCGCTGGTAGTCAGCTGGCTGATCTTGCCGTCGGCGAAGGCGAGCAGGAACAACGGGCTGTCGCTGACTTCAACCTGACGGTCAATCCGGCCGATGTGTCCTTCCGGGTCTTCAACGACAATACTTAGTCGGCTTTCACCCTGCGGCAGGGTGAGGGTTTGGCTGAAGTTGCCGACGGCATCGAGTTTCTGTAGCGTGTCATTAACCAGGACTCGGTTGCCCGGAGCGGTCTGGCCACTGATTACGAAAATTTCACTGCTCAACGGTGCGTCGGTCGGCGGCATCTGTATCGAAAGGTACGGCACCGGCTCGGCAAAAATAACGTAGCCGCCGAGCTCATCGCGACTTTGCACCGTCATACTTAAATCGGCGAGTCGGGTAATCCCTTCGGCGTTCTGGATAATCAGGCTGGTGACGTTCACCCCGG
>JAUVAJ010000099.1 GCA_030591795.1 Desulfuromonadales bacterium
GGATACTGAATCAGCAGGAGAACGATTTTTGCAGCACTTGAAATCTTCAATTTGAATCATCTCTTGAGCGTGAGCCCTTCTCTCTCTCTAAAACATATCTAAACATACAAAGGCAGGTGCGCTAACTTGACATGTGTGCCCCCACGAATTCAGATGTAGGGGCCGGAGATCCAAACCCTATCGCCCCGATTATGTGTTACCAACCACGTCCCCAGTCAATGTGTCGCCCTGTCACCCCAGATCTCTTTTAATCGATCGTCCCGACCACAATTCCAACGGTAGGCTTTGTAGCGAAACGGATTATTCTTGGCATAATCCTGATGGTAGCTTTCATTGCCGGCAATTGGATAGAAGGTCGATGTATTCAGGATTGGCGTTATGACTTTTTGTTCGGGAAACATTTTCACAACCAAAGCTTTGGATTCTTCAGCAATCATTTTTTCTGACTCGTTTGCTACAAAAATCGCACTCAAATAACTCGGCCCTTTGTCGCAAAACTGGCCTCTATCATCAAACGGATCAATATTCACCCAGTAATGATCCAATAGCTGTTTGTAACTCACCGTATTCGGGTCATAGGTTATTTCAACCGCTTCATAGTGACCGGCATGGTTGCCGTTATAGGTTGGATTTTTCAAGGTGCCACCGGTAAAGCCAGAGACCACATCAGTTACACCATCCAGTTTTTCAAAATCCGACTCCATACACCAGAAACATCCGCCAGCCAATACTGTTTTATCAGCCGAGGCCGTTGCAGCGAACGAAAGTAAAATCAGTGAAAATATTAGTATGAGTTTGTTTTTCATAATAGCTCCTGGAATTCTCTGTTACCGTTCTATAAATGGATTTCCACGAAATGACCACCTGGTAGACTAAACCAGGTGGCCACCAACAGTATCACATGAACAACTTCAGGTATTCGCCGTAGCCCTCTTGTTCCAGATCGGCCTTAGGGACGAAACGAAGTGCCGCCGAATTCATACAGTAGCGTAAACCGTTCGGAGCCGGCCCGTCATTAAAAACATGGCCGAGATGTGCGTCAGCGTGCTTGCTACGTATTTCGGTACGGACTGAGAAGTAACTTCTGTCTTCCACCGCGACAATTGCATCCAAATCGAGTGGCCGGGTGAAGCTCGGCCAGCCAGTTCCAGATTCATACTTGTCGGTGGAGCTGAAAAGCGGCTCACCGGAGATGACATCGACATAGATTCCCGCCGCATGATTATCCCAATAGGTATTGTAAAAAGCCGGTTCAGTGCCGTCATTTCTAGTTACTTTGTACTGTAGCGGGGTCAACCTATTTCGAAGCTCCGTATCAGTCGGGATCATGTAGTTGCGTTCAGAGGGCATGGCCTGCTCCATCTGCATGTTGTCTGACTGCATCTTCGTGTCATCGGCCATCATACCTTCGGACTTCGCAGATTGCGCCATTGTCATTTCGTCTTTATTTTCATCCATACTCTTACTCTGTACCTGGTGAAAGCCTAGCATAACCAGCATCAGACTAAGCATTGTGATTGTCAGGGTTTTCATGTTGAACTCCATTCCTTTATGTCCGACCACTTCAAAGCCGGATTGTGTTTGTATTTGATTGAACCATATCGTATCTGTTTAAAGACTGATTAAAGCGAGTATAAAGATTTGGTAAAGATTGACTTCATTGTCCAAATCACATTCCTGACTTGATTGGTCGCCTTTTGGTGATACGGTTATTTTATCTGACACATAAAGAACCCGAACATGGAGTTTAAAATGACCGTCAAAATTATAGCTAGACTGTGCATTCTGACTACACTTTTTTTCTCACTTGTTGCGACCGTATATGCAGATGACGAGGTGAAGATCAGCACCGTTCCTGTCTCGGATCAAATTTTTATGATCACGGGAAAGGGAGGTAATATCGCGCTGTTTATTGGCAAGGATGGTACATTTTTGATCGACGACCAGTTTGCCCCTCTCACATCGAAAATTCTAAAAGCTATCAAAGCTGCCGGCGGCGACAATCCGAAATTTCTGATCAACACCCACTACCACGGCGACCATACAGGTGGGAATGAAAACCTGGGACAGAACGGCACCCTGATCTTCTCGCACGACAACGTACGTGAGCGCTTGAGTGCAGGCTCTTTTATCGATGCGTTCAATATGAAAAGTGCAGCTGTTGCCGAAGCCGGGTTACCGGTGGTGACGTTCTCTGAGGATATCAGCTTCCACCTGAACGGCGACACGGTTCAGGCGATACATGTGCCGCATGCCCACACCGATGGCGACAGCTTTATCTACTTTAACGTAGCCAATGTTATTCACGCCGGCGACATCTTCTTTAATGGATTCTATCCGTTTATTGATGTACAACACGGTGGTTCGGTAAAAGGGATGATTGTAGCGACAGACAAGATTCTTTCGATGTCTGATAACGACACGAAGATTATTGCTGGACACGGCCCACTTGGTGACAAGGCTCAGTTAGCCAGTTATCGCCTGATGCTCGCTACCGCCTATGAACGACTGAAAGCACTTAAAGAAGATGGGAAAACCGTCGAAGAAGTAATTGCCGCCAAACCTCTGGCAGATCTTGAAGAAGAATGGGGTGATGGCCTGTTCAAGGGTGAACGCTGGATTGAATTAGTTTATTCCGGAGTTTATTAATCAGGTAAAAAAAGAGACCGGTTACTTTTATGAAAAAAGCAGCCGGTCTCTTTTCTGTTCAGCGATCGCTCTTGGTCCGGAAAAATACCGACAGACCAAAATAGACCAGATTTTCATCGATCTCATAATTACTTTTCTGCCAGGTACCACCATCCCAGTTGGGGCCGTTACCGTAGTAGTTCATCATCACGAAGCCACCCCGGGCGGCCAAGGTCAGTCGCCCCGGAAAATTAACGTTGGCCCCGACCGCGGCACCTAAACCGTAACCGAACAGATCGACGTCTGTAGGGACTGCGCTCTTGACGTCGCCATTGAGGTAGGTGAAACGCAACTCAGGACCCAACCAGAGCCGAACTGAATCTGACACCAAACCACCGAAGCCGAAATCATGATTCATCACCAGCCCGTCAACCTCGGCTTCAACCGACTGATTATTGAAGTTGTCAATCTGCCAATAAGCTTTGCCGAGCTCTATTCGATAGTTAAACAAACGATCGGTGGCCAGGTTTGTATCAAGGGCAAACCCGAAATCGAGATGCTGTCCGTCTAAATCGGCATTCAGGTAATCACCATCCCACTTGGCGCCAACGTCCCCACCGTTGACAAACAGACCGAAACCTACCGCGTAAACTGGCGAGGCGACCAGCAACAACACCACAACTACCAGAGGCAGAACTCTCAATATCATGACACTCTCCTTTAACGTACAAATTTTTCAAACTATACAGTTTATGACTGTAGATTGAAATCTAAGAAAAAAGGGCAGCCGTTTATGGCTGCCCTTTTATACAACATCTTCGGAGCTTGATTATTTAGCAGCCTTACGTGCTTCAGCTAACCAACCATCCCAGGTCGCCTGATTATTGGCGATCCATTCTTTAACATGACCAGCAATATCTTTTTTTGATTTTTCACCATCTTGCATTCTGGTGTTCTGGGCATTGATATCGCCCAGCGGAAGGGTGAAAACTTCAAAAAACCTTTTCGCTGCGGGGTTCTTTGCCAGGAACTCTTTGTTAGCAACTACCTGGATATCAGCAACAACAAATCCGAGCTTGATCGGGTCAGAGATAGCGCCCTGAACGCCGCTAACGGTCAGACGATCAACTTGAGGCGCCTGTGCTTCAGTCGGCTTAATCTCGGGTACGTTGATCCAAACTACATCTTCACCCGGCTTCAGCTTGAAAATGGTCCAGTTCGGTGCCCAGGTGTAAAAGAAAATTGGATTGCCGCCATTGTAACGAGCCACGGCATCAGCCATGCTCGCAGAATAGGCTGCCTTGATCGGATTGATGTGGTCTTCCAGTCCATAAACATCAAGGTGGTGGGTAATTGTCCCTTCACAACCCCAGCCAGCCGGACAGGCGGTCAGATCGGCCTTGCCATCACCATCGGCATCAAAAGCCTTCTTCACTTCCGGACGCTTGAAATCCTCAAGTGATGTGATACCGAACTTTTCCGCATCTTTTTTAGAGACCAGATACCCTTGCAGGCCGCCTGCCTTGACGACATAACCGACTTTTTCACCTTTTTCGTAAAAATTCTTCGGTAGTTGTCCGTCATGAACCGGGAACCAGCCGTTGGTCCAGTAGTCAACATCGCCTAGAGCGAGGGCCTGATAGAAAAGCGGGTTCGATAACTCCTTCGGCTCTTTCATGGTGTAACCGAGGCTCTCGAGTCCATTTCGGACCAGAGCTTCCTGAAAATAGCCGGTATCCCAGGTTGCACGTGCCGACTGAAGCGTCACACCATTACCCGGCATTGATATCGCCTTCGTGGTCGGAGCTTCACCTTTTTCCTTTTTCGGTGCGGGTGATTCTTGCTGACACCCAAAGACAAAAACCAAAGCACACACAAACAACAAACTAACGATTTTTTTCATATTTTCCTCCTTGAAAAATATTTACTGACGGGGTTTTGCAAACCCCTGGGTAATTCGGTCAATAACCATCGCCATCAGGACTATACTCAGTCCTCCAATGGTAGCGAGACCGATATCGAGAGTATTGAGGCCCTGAACCACCGGGCCACCGAGACCACCAGCGCCGATCAATGCCGCGATGACGACCATCGACAGCGACATCATAATAGTCTGGTTGAGCCCGGCCATAATGGACGGCATAGCTAGCGGGACCTGAACCTTGCGCAACACCTGCCACGGCGTTGAGCCGAATGCAACAGCCGCTTCGACCAACTCCGGATGAACCTGACGAATACCGAGACTGGTCAGGCGGATAATCGGCGGTAAGGCAAAAACAATAGTGGCGAGGATACCAGACACTGTGCCGATCGAAAACAACATGACTACCGGTACCAGGTAGACGAAAGTCGGGGTGGTCTGCATCGCGTCGAGAAATGGCCGAAGGTAGAGCTCGAACCTGTCATTGCGTCCAGCGAGAATTCCAAGCGGGATACCGGTCAGTGCACAAAACAACACGGAACAGATCACCATCGATAAGGTGGTCATCGTATCGTCCCACATACCGAGATAACCGATTAACAGCATGGATATAATAGTGAACGCCCCCAGCCGTTTATTACCAAACCACCAGGCAGCTGCGGCAAATAATAGAATAGTCAGACTTGGCGGCATGGTGTGGAACAGCCATTCAAACCCCTCAAGACTTTTTAGCACCGGAATTTTCAGCATCTGAAAAAACTCCCGGTGATTCGCGACCAACCAGTCAACGCTACTCTGGACCCAATCATCTAAGGGAATTAACTGTTCATCAAAGTTCAACAATTTCATATCTTCAAGCCTCCAGCTCATCTGTTTTTTCGTGATGATTATGCTGCAAGGTGCGTAGGAACACGTTCTTTGAGATCACCCCTCGATAAACGTTGTTCTCATCAACTATCGGAATCGGCCAGGCCCGTTCAGCGACAAATGGAAGAATGTCCTGCATTGAATCATCAGTCCGCCCCGGCTGAGCCTCTGGTATAAATGCTCTGGAAATATCTTTTTCATCCGGCGTCTCGTCAATAAATTTCCTCAAACTCTCGGTAGAGACCACGCCCAATAGACGCTTTTCAGCATCCAGAACATAGCCATGATCACGATCATGACTGATCAAACGCTGTAGCCCAGCACGGGGACCGTCGCCCGGATGCCGAATCAGAGTAACCTGGGAATCACGGGCGATATCGCCGGCGCTCAGGATAGTGGTCGGATCGACACCACGGAAGAAGGCCGCGACATAATCATTGGCCGGGTGCTGCAGGATCTCCTCAGGTGTGCCGACCTGAACAACTTGGCCACCCTCCATGATTGCGATTCGATCGCCGATCCGCATCGCCTCATCAAGATCATGCGAGATAAAGACAATAGTCCGTTGGTGCTTGGCTTGCAGTTTCAGTAATTCATCCTGCATCTCGGTCCGAATCAACGGATCAAGTGCCGAGAAAGCCTCATCCATCAGTAGCACGTCGGGATTAACCGCCAGGCCGCGAGCCAGACCGACCCTTTGCTGCATGCCGCCTGAAAGCTCACGCGGAAAACTTTCACTGTAAGTGTCAAGCCCGACCTGCTCTAGCGCCTGCATCGCAGTTTCATGGCGGGTCGCTTTATCTATGCCGGCCATCTCCAGCCCATAAGCCGCATTTTCCAAAACATTCATATGCGGCATCAGCGCAAAAGATTGAAACACCATGCTCATCTTCTTGCGTCGCACTTCGAGTAATTCGGCATCGCTCATGGCGGCAATGTCCTGTCCGTCGAGATAAACATGCCCTGAGGTCGGTTCGATCAGCCGGTTAAGCATACGAACCAGAGTCGATTTACCGGACCCGGACAGACCCATCACCACGAAAATTTCACCAGTATTGATCGTAAAGCTCGCATCCTGAACGCCGACGGTCATGCCGGTCTGCTCATGAATGGTATCTTTATCAAGACCCTCTTCCAGCAGCTTCAAGGCTTTTTTAGGCTGCGGCCCGAAAATCTTATACAGATTTTCAACGCGCAGTTTTTCCTGCTCGCTCATATAATTCCTCTTGTTGAATGCAACGAAATCACCCTAAGACATCACCACACAGAGGGGACGTCAACAACGAGCCCTGGCGTGGATAGCCGCCGGCACAAGTAGGGTTTTAGGATGTACGCAACGGCGTACCAAGATGGTATAAATTGTTTTTGTTTTAGATAGGGCCACC
>JAUVAJ010000018.1 GCA_030591795.1 Desulfuromonadales bacterium
CAGGTAACGGTTGCCGGGTTGCTGACTGGCCAAGATGTATTGCAGTGCCTGCGTAATGAAGACCTCGGCGAAGCGTTGTTGGTGCCGGATGTAGTACTCAGGGATGGTGATTGTCTGTTCCTTGATGATATGTCACTGGAAGAGCTCGCCGAGCAGTTAGGCGTGACCTGCATCAAGATCCCGTGTACACCCTGGGGGGTTCTTGATGCACTCGAAGATCTGGCTGACACCTATTGAAAGGATAACTCGGATGGCAATTGACGATTTGATGAAACAGATACAGGAGTTGCTTTCAACAGGCAGCTACGCAGAAGCAATCAAGCATATAAACAAGGCTCAGGCCGAGGGTAACACTGAAGCCGATCTCGATGTACTGCTCGGCATAGCCCTGGAGGAATCTGGCGACCTTAAGGGTGCGGTCACCTCATATCGCCAGGCGGTTGCCAAGAATCCGCAGGATGTCGATGCTCAATATTCATTGGCCGACATCCTGTTTGAACAGAATAATTTCGATGAGGCGTTGGCCCTCTACGGGGAAATTGCTGCAACTTTTCCGGATCAGGCAGAAGCTGAGATCAGTATGGGCCTGGTTCATTTCAGTCAGGACCGAATAGACGAAGCAATTGTCTGCTACGAACGCGGCCTCAAGATTGCCCCTGAGTCGATCTTCGGTTTGAATGCTCTCGGTGACGCGCTGTTTGCCAAGGGAGACATGCAGCAGGCGCTTAAGACATTTAAGCGGGTCATTGAAATTGATCCGGAAGATGCTCAGGCATATTTCAATCTGGCAGAAATGCACTATGACCTCGAAGAGTTGGAGGAGGCTGAGGCCTGTTGTCAGGAGGCCATAAACAGGGATCCAGGTTTCTCTTATGCTTATCTGACCCTTGGGAACATTTATCTTGACCTTGATGAGGCCAGCGAAGCGTTGCAGGCATTTCAGGAGTTTTTATCGCGTGAGAGTTCACCGGCGGCAGAGGATATACGATTTGAAGTTGCAGCGGTTGTCGATGGCCTGAAAGCTGAACTCGGAAGTTGAGAAATAGATCATGATCAGAGGTCTGGCGATTCTGCTGTTAGTTCAATTTTCAGGTACAGTTATTTCAACCTGGTTGTCTTTGCCAATTCCCGGGAATGTGCTCGGTATGGGGTTGCTGTTGTGTGCGCTGTTGCTCGGTTGGGTAAAAGTTGCCTGGTTGGAAGAAGCCGCCGATCTGCTTTTGTCAAATATGGCCCTGTTTTTTGTCCCGGCCGGGGTCGGTGTTATGGTGTATGCCGATCTGATCGGGCGGGAGTGGTTGCCGATCAGTGTCGGCCTTGTCCTCAGCACCTTCTTTGTGATGGCCGTGACCGGGTGGGTTGAACAGTCTTTGTCAGGTCGGGAGAAATAGCATGCTTGCTGCTCTGACTTCACAGCCGTTGTTTGGTATCGGGCTTACGCTGTCGGTATTTGTTCTGGCGCAGAAAATTTATCAAAAGAAAAACAGGAACGTACTGTTAACTCCGGTCGCGGTGACCATTGCGACGATTATTGTGATTCTGTCACTGAGTGGCATCCCGTATACTGCATATTTCAACGGTGGCCAATTTATTCATTTTCTCCTCGGCCCTTCGGTTGTCGCCCTGGCGGTACCTCTCTATAGGCGTCGGCATGAGATCTACGCAAAACGCGGGCCAATTCTGGCCGGTGTTGTGGCAGGAGCGTTGGTGTCGATTGTTACAGCCAGCGGCCTGACCTGGCTGCTCGGTGGTAGTCGTGAGGTCGTGTTGTCAATGGCACCAAAGTCAGTAACAACGCCGATTGCCATTGGTCTGGCAGAAAAGATTGGTGGTATCTCCGAATTGACAGCGGCCATTGTTGTGCTGACCGGTTGCCTCGGGGCTATCTGTGGGCCGGAATTTTGTCGGTTGATCGGGATCACCTCGCCAGCAGCGACCGGTCTGGCCGTAGGGACCGCATCGCATGGAATCGGGACGGCGCGTATGTTGGAACTTGATCATTTTGCCGGAGCGGTTTCCGGACTCGCCATAGGTCTTAATGGGCTGGTGACTGCATTTATGTTGCCGGTGCTTTTTTTACTGTTTGCTTGACCGACATATGATCGGCCGGAAAGTATTATCGGTCCGGGCATAAAAAAAGGCAGGCGCCATAAGCACCTGCCTTTTTAATTAATCTGCAACGGAAAAATGATCACCTACCGGCGGCACGTTTCGACGCCTTGAGCGGGTTGACTTTCTGCTCAATGTTATCGATCTTGATTTTCTGGTGCGTAGCAAAGTTACAAAGACCACTGGTCCATTTCTTCTCCGGGGCCGGATAGGAAGTACAGACCGGGCCAATTTCACTTTCAACAATACGGTTACAACCTTCACAGGCTTCAACGACATTGTGACAACTGTTGCCTTCAAAAACACAACCACTTTTAGACCAGAAGGTACACTCGATACCTGGTTGAATAGTCTGACACTGCATGGAAAAACCTCCTCGTACGTTTAGCTTTGTTACTAGCTTCGTTCTCACGAATTCGGCATTCTGACCGATCTTGGATACGTATGTCAATAGTTATTTTTCTTAACCAGAATTGCCTTGACCGGTCAACTGTCAGCCAGCTAATGTTCAGTCGGGAGGCATGCGATGTCTAGAGAAGCCTGGGATAGCCGTTGCCAGCGTTGTGGACGCTGCTGTCATGAAAAAATAGAGCATGATGGCCAGATTTTTTACACGGATGTTCCGTGTGAACATCTTGATTTGAGCACCCGGCATTGCCAGATATATTCTGAGCGGCACCAGCTTAAACCGCAATGCATGCCGTTGACCCCGGAAACCTTGCAACAGGGTATTCTTCCGCAGGACTGTCCGTACGTTGCAAATCTCGATAACTACAATGCCCCTCAGCTTACGGACGAGGAGGTTTGAGTATACCATCCGGTTTATAACACGCTTTCTTCTGTAATCAGTTCGAGCCTTTTCAGCTGCTGTCTGGCGGTGTTTGTGGCGACCAGAGACGGTTGGTGGTTAGGGTGGAACCGACTGATTCTCTGCCAGATATGTATAGCAATGTCCAGCTCCCCTGCACGATAAGCGATCAGACCATTAAGCATCAGTCGGTCTGCACATTGTTCAATTTCGGTGTCGATTTCATCGAGAGTCAAGTTGATGGTCGATTGCAGATGGGGATCGATCGGATAAATTTCATGCGCCAGACGGAAAAGTCTGCCGGCTCTTTCTGGCCGATCAATAATCCTCGCTTCATCAGCCGAATGTAAAAGTAGGTTTGTCACCTCTGTGTAAAGGTCTGACAGGAATAATTCTGAAACACTTTCTCGCCGTGAGTCAAGAAGGTCCCGTTGAGCCTGCTCGATGTCCCCCTGCACCAGAGCTTGTTTTATTTGCTGCTGACTTTTGTTTGCCTGTTGTTCTGCCGTAGTTATATTCCAGTAGTTCAGGCTGAAGACGGATTCATTCCAGGATTCGAAATTTGGTGAGGTGCATCCACAAATGAACAGAACAGCCAGTGGTAAGATATGTTTCATATCAACTACGACGCGCATGCGATCTCCGGTCGTTCCGTGTTTTTAAATAGTTCTTCAGGGAGCGATGATGCAATTGCTATAAATGGCTCAATAAGGGCCGGATTGAATTGCTTCCCGCTGCAGAAGCGTATTTCCTGAAACGCTTCATCCCGACTGCGGCCTTTGCGGTATGGCCTTGAGCTGGTCATTGCATCATAGGTGTCAGCCAGGGCGACAATTTGTGCGTGCAGAGGGATGGCGTCGCCACACAATTGATCAGGGTAGCCGGTGCCATCATACCGTTCATGATGGTGTTTAACGGTCGGGATGTATTTGTGCAGGGAAGGGGTTAGTTCCAGAATCTGTGAACCTAAAATCGGGTGTTTAATGATTTGTTGCAACTCGTTTTGGTCAAGTTTGCCTGCCTTGTTCAAGATGGCATCCGGGATATGAATTTTTCCGATATCATGCAGCAGACAGGCGAGTTCAAGTTCTTTTAGCTCTTTTTTGGAGAAGCTAAGGTTTTCTGCAAGACCGAGAGCTAATTGGGCAACACGCGCCGAGTGCCCATAGGTGTAATTGTCTCGCGCGTCGAGAGCCGCAGCGAGAATCCGGACCATATCACCGTACGATGACTCCAGCTCTGTTGCATAGCCTTGCAGATTTTCTTTCTGCTGCTGGATTACCCGCGTCATGTGGTTGAAGTTGTGGGTCAATATTCCTAGCTCATCGTTTGACATAACCGGAATATCATCGCTTAGCTCGCCGTTTTGCAGTCTGGAAACACCTTCGGTCAAGCGTTCTATCGGACGGGTCAGGACTGATGCCAGCAGCATAGCGCCAAGCAGGGCAAGAGCGGTCGCCGCGGTGGCAATTAGAAAAACATTTCTATGGGCAGAGCTCTTTGCCAAGACAAGCTCCTGAGTGCTGATGCCAATAACGACACTACCTACCAGCTGGTCGGCAAAGATTATCGGTCGGCTGAATTCAAAGCATTCGACACCGTCGCGTAACCCTCTTACGACTTCAAAGTCGGCTTGCTGAGCAAGTGGAACTCCAGACATTAATGCAAAGTTGCCGCCTACTTCATCAAGACGGTTATGCGCTAAGATATTCTGTTCCAGGTCGAGAATTGTGACATACACAAGTTCTGTCTGCGCCCGTTCGATCTGTGCGGCAAGATTATCGAGCGCCAGACGATCATTTGTCAGGAGGCTGTAGCCTGCCGGCGTCGCTGCGGCCTGTGTGATGGCACTCCCTCGTTGAATCAGGGAGTGTAACAGGGACCGATCCATGACCTGTATAACAATTATTGCTATGCTGAATGATGTCACGGCGATCAATAAAAACACGAACAGTGTGAGCCTGAAACGGATGCCACGGCAGAAGTCGACCGGAGTTTTTCCAGACAGCTGACCGCCGGGATTTCGCATCCGCCTCGTTAGCATAGCTTGGATGTTTTTTAGAAAGTTTTGCGTGCTACGCCGTACGGCCAGGATCACACGGGATGGTGGCAAAACAACTCGGGGGGGATACTTCGAGCGGAACATCAGATGATTTATATAGCCTAGAACCTGAATTTAGTGCAACAGTTTTTCTTCGCAAACAACGAAAAAGCCGCCCGTAAATGGGCGGCTCTCAGTAAATACTGCAAGTTACAACGACTTTAAAAAACACCGCCGCTTGACATCTCTTTGACAAACTTGTCGATAAGTTCACTCAAGTCACTGTTGATGTCGCCACCGGGCGCTGTCTCCGATTGTGCCGACCAGATTGGTCTCTCCTGCTCATTTTCAACCGTATAAAGAGTCGATTCAATAGTCAGGACATCATAGTTCTGAACCCGGGACGGGGTGTGTGTAACATCGTAGCTGGCGGAGTAGTTCGGGTACCAGCGGTTGTAACTGCCGCCTGCCCGGTAACTATTGTAGTCTCCGGTGCGAACGCTGGTCTGGGATGGGGTGACAACGGTCTCAGTCCGCTTGTCGATCAGTTTAGTGACCATGACGCTGTCAATACTGTTGGTCTGCATAAATTGCAGAACTACATCGCGCTCGAGTTTTTCACCGTGATTAACCATCCGATATGCCGGTGTTGCCAGTACACCTTTCTCCTTAAGCCTGATAACCATCATGTCCTCAAAAGAGCGTTTGACCATTTCGTTATCACTTACACCAAGCACCAGAATATGATTAGCGCTTCCTTTAGTGAGACCAGGGTCAGACCAGGAGCCGATGATTGAAGATGTAGAACATCCGGTTAACAGTAGCGTTGCAACCGTAAGTGTGATTACAGTTTTCATAAACAATGGCAAGGTGCGCTGCATGGTAAGCCTCCTGATAAGCGTTACAGTATAAAATCTTAATGCAATATTTTCTAAAAGTAGCGAATTTTTGTTCGGAAAGCAAGTATAGCATAGATCAAACGCAGGTTTTATGTGCCGATGTAAATTGATAGTTGCGAACCGGGATAGCAGTATGGCTGTGGTTAAAATAAAAAAGGGACGCCGGAATAACCGGCGCCCCTTTTTGCTGTAACGAACTATCTATTTGTCCGAGAAATTCTTTGCAGGCAGCTTACGCCGCTACGCTCGGATCCAGATTCAAGTCTTCAACCTGGAGAATCTCTTTTAGGTCTGCCTCTGCTTCACCGATCGGACCGATGTTGAAGTTTTCAACCAGGTAGTTGAGCACATTCGGTGTAATGAACGCCGGCAGTGTCGGCCCAAGCTTGATATTCTTGATCCCGAGGTGGAGCAGGGTGAGCAGGATTGTGACAGCTTTCTGCTCGTACCAGGAGAGAATGAAGGACAGCGGCAAATCATTAACTTCACACTCGAAGGCATCTGCCAGAGCGACCGCGATCTGAATGGCGCTGTAGGCATCATTACACTGACCGACGTCGAGTAGACGTGGGATGCCACCGATATCGCCAAGCTCAAGGGTGTTAAAGCGGTATTTGCCACAGGCCAGGGTCAGGATAACCGTATCCTTCGGGGATTTCTCGACAAACTCGGTGTAGTAGTTCCGGCCGCTCTTGGCACCGTCACAACCGCCGACCAGGAAGAAGTGCTTGATATCACCTGCTTTGACCGCCGCAACGATCTTGTCGGCGACACCGAGGACTGCGTTGTGGCCGAAGCCGGTAAGGATTTCCTGCCCCGGATTGTCCTCAAAACCGTCGCACTCGAGCGCCTTGTCGATTACTTCTGTGAAGTCCCAGCCTTCGACGTGCTTAACGTCCGGCCATTGTACTAGTCCCCAGGTGAACAGACGATCCTTGTAGCTATCGTCAGGCTTCTGGATGCAGTTGGTGTTGAATATAATCGAGCCAGGGAAGTTCGGGAACTCTTTGGCCTGATCCTGCCAGGCGCCACCGAAGTTGCCGGCTAGATGAGCATATTTCTTCAGGCCTGGATAGCCATGTGCCGGCAGCATCTCGCCGTGGGTGTAGATGTTAATTCCTTTACCTTCAGTCTGCTTGAGCAGCTCTTCAAGCATCTTCATGTCGTGGCCGGTGACCATGATCGCTTTGCCGGCTTTGGTGCCGAGGTTGACCGGAGTCGGTACCGGATGGCCATAGGTGTCGGTGTGGGCAGTACTGAGCAGCTCCATTGCCACAAAGTTGATGCGACCGGTCTCCATAGCCATGCCGACATAGTCCATAAGATCGAGACTCTCGTCGAGGAGTGCGGCTAACGCTTTGTGGGTGAAGGCGTAGACTTCGTCACTTTCACGGTTAAGGATCAAGGCATGGTCGGCGTAAGCTGCATAGCCCTTCAAACCATAGAGGATGACCTGGCGGATCGACTCAATGTCGGCATCGGTTTTATCGTTATGGATGCCGTGTGCTTCACCTTGAGCGTTCAGGCCCGCACTGTCGGCGGCCGGTTGCCAGTTAGCAGCATCCGGAATAGTTCCCACTACCGGACCGGCGAGAGCTTGGGCTTTATCCCGAACGATGGCAGCTTTGCGCAATGCTTTTTCGATGTTGGCCGGGTCAAAGTCAACGTTGGTCACGGTGGTAAATAGTCCCTCGATGACAAAGCGGTCGATCTCGACATCGCTCTTGCCGGTGGAACGGGCTTTGTCAGCCCAGAAGCTGATCCCTTTAAGGGCATATACGAGCAGATCCTGCAGGGCAGATACTTCAGGTTGCTTGCCACAGACACCGACAGCGGTACATCCGGTTCCTTTGGCGGCTTGTTCACATTGGTTACAAAACATCGGTAATTTCTCCTGGATTTTTGTTAGAATTAAGACAAGTCTGGTATCGCTGACAACATACGATATACTGTCAGCGGCTGTTACGTGGGCGGAGAATAATTCATGAGTTCATATATATCTTTGACTTAAGTCAAATCTAATAAATTAAAAGGATTTCAGTATGAAACAACGCTTCTGGTTGATGAAGTCTGAACCAACTTGCTATTCATTTGATGACCTGCTGACCGGCAACAGTAAGCAGACTACCTGCTGGGATGGTGTGCGCAACTATCAGGCGAGAAATCTGTTGCGGGACGACATTCATATCGGCGATGGAGTGCTTTTCTATCACAGCAACATCAAGGAACCGGCTATAGTCGGGATCGCCCGCGTTATAAGTGAAAGCTACCCGGATCACACGGCGCTCGACCCGCGTAATGATCATTTTGACCCCAAAGCTTCCGATGAAAAACCGATCTGGTATATGGTGGATATTCAGGCCGTGGCACCGCTACCATTTTCGATAACCAGGGAGACGCTGCGTCAGCATCCTGTGTTATCAGGCATGGACGTATTGCGTCGCGGCAATCGTCTGTCGGTTCAGGCGGTAACCGAGCAACAATGGGCGACAGTGCATGAGTTGGCCGAGCTTGAAATGAAAGCAGGTAATTAACTATGGCGTTATGGAAAAAAATATTTATAGCACTGGTTAGTTCAGGCTGTCTGGTGTTTGTCGCGCTACTGATCCTGGCCAAGGTTATGATCACTCCGGAGCGGGTTAGAGCGGCAGTTGTTCCGCTGGTAGAGGAGAGCTTGGAGCGTAACCTGCAACTCGGTGAAATTGAGATAAGCATCTTCTCCGGGATTGTCATCAATGATCTTGTTTTGACTGAGCGTGAATCAGCAGAGCCGTTTGTTGCGGTCGATAAGGCGGTCTTGCGTTACCGGCTCTGGCCGCTGTTTTTACTTAAGGTTGAGGTGGATGAACTTCGTCTGGAACGACCGCGAATTTATTTGACTCGGCTGCACGATGGCAGCTTCAATTTCAGTGACTTGACCGAACCTTCAGAGGCTGCTGGAACGGAAAAATCTGACCAGACTACAGCGACCGAGACGCTGCCTGTTGGTGTTTATGTGTCGGAAATTGTGATTATCGACGGAACGCTGGTGTTTGTTGATCGGGTTGAAGAGAAAGCTGCGCAACAAACTTTATCGGCGTTGAATCTTACAGTTAAAGATTTTTCTCTGACCGAGCCGTTCCAGTTTTTGCTCGGAGCTGATTGGAACGGTAATGACATTGCCCTGTCGGGGCAATTTGACCTTGATGATCTGGTGGTAGATCTCGCCGCAAGACTGAATGCTATCCAGCTTGAGGTTAAAGGCGATCTGCTTGCCGAGGCAAAAGGTGACCGTTTGCGGGCAAAGATCACTTTGCCACCAACGCCGATTGCAGAACTTGGTTCTTCCATACCGATGGAGCTTGTCGCACTGCCTGATACATCTGCTTTGTCCGGTTCAATTACAGCAGAGCTGATTCTGGATGGTTTGTTTGCTGAACCGACCAAACTGCTGAAAACAGGACGGGTTGAGCTAGAAAACATAACTGCCACAACCAAGTTCACTGAAAACTCGTTAAATGGTACGGTGTTGCTGGCGCGTAAGTCGTTGCAGACTGATAACCTGAGCTTGAGCATTAACGACCAAAAACTTGATGTTTTTATTGAAATATCAGATTTTATACATCAGCCGTTGCGGGCTGATTTTACAATGCGTGCAGCCCGTATTGACTTAGACAGTTTTATTCCGGAGGGAGAAGAAAAACCAAACGCGGTGCCGTTAATTGAACCTACAAAACCATCGACTGGACCAGCGGTGCAGCCGGTTGAGATCGGCCCGTACGACCTGCCGGTTGAAGTAAATGGCACGGTTGAGATTGATCAGCTGCTCTACCGAGGTTTGCCCATGGAAGATTTTTCTGTTCAGCTGTCTCTGAAAAACAACCTGTTGACTTTCGAGCGATTGACGATGGCTGTTGCCGGGGGGAGGCTTGAGCAATCAGGGCAGGTTGATCTTGGTGTTCAGGGGTTACGCTACTACAACCAATCCAGCTTGCAAAATGTGCATTTGAACCCTGTGGTCAAGGCGTTAAAGCCTGAGCTGGCAAAAAGTCTGTTTGGTGTAGCTAATGGCCGGATCAACATGAGCGGCGCCGGGACGGTGGAGAGTTCGCGCAAACAGAATTTGCTCGGGGGTGGAAACTTTGTCCTCAAACAGGCCAAACTGACCGAGATGCCGGCACTCGATTCTGCGGCTATTTTACTCAATATGCCGGAGTTGCGTGAAATTGTAATCGATGACGGTCAGGCAAATTTCAAAGTTGCCAAAGGGTTGGTGTCGATCGATCTGAAGTCAAAGGGACCTCTGTTTAAGCAGACCATAGACGGCACGATCACGTTAGATGGTCAACTTGGCCTCAAGGCGCATTTGTTCCTGTCCCCACAGTTGAGTAGAAAACTGGATAAAAAGGGGTTGTTGAGAAATGTCCTGATCGGTAAAGATGGTTGGTCCAGTGTCCCGCTTCGAGTAAAAGGACATTATTCGTCACCGCAAGTATCACTTGATATGCAACTATTACAAAAACAGGCAGCGCGGGGCGCGATTGATTCATTGGCGGACAGACTCTTGAAGAAAGCCAGAGGTAGCAACAAGGAGTCGGAAACTGGTCAAAAAGACGATCTGACAAAGAAACTGATTGACGGTGCGCTGAAGGGACTGTTCGGAAATTGACAAATAATTCCAAGTAGTTTACAAATTAATACAAATAAATATTGCAAGGATCTGGTTATGAGTGGAGTTGAAGATTTTAGTGGGTTTGAAGTTCTACAGGCAGCTATGGATGTCGAAAAAAGTGGCCGTCTATTTTACACAGAGATGTCTACTCGAGCCAAAGTAGAACCGGTGCGACAGTTGTTCGCCCTGCTGGCTCAGGATGAGATTCAACACCTGCAAACATTAAAAGGGATGATCCCTCAGTTCGAAGCAGGTTCGTTCTGGCAGAATGAAGAGATGATTCTCCCTTATCTCAAACAATTTAAAGCTAAAGAGCTTTTTCCTGCAGCAGAACGACTTGAAGCTGTTCTGCAACTGGAAAACGCCGATTGTGCGGCTCTTGATCTGGCTATCGAGGCCGAGGACAGGTTTGCGGCTTACTTTAAGTTCGCATCCGAGCAGGCGCGCTCTGCTGAGGGGAGGGAGACCTTCCATTGGCTGGCTAAAGAAGAGGAACGGCATGCGGCCATTCTGCGTGAACGTCGAGAGCA
>JAUVAJ010000095.1 GCA_030591795.1 Desulfuromonadales bacterium
CTTACAGGCCGATGTGATCGGCTCAAACTGTGGGCTCGGGATCGACGGTATTTTCGATGTCCTCGACAAGATGCGGACGGTGACCAATCGACCGCTCATAGCCCAGGCCAATGCCGGATTACCGGTGTTGGTCGATGGCGAGACAGTTTTCCCGGCCACACCGGATGAAATGACCCTGTACCATGACCGGCTGATCGCCACCGGAGTTCGGGTGATCGGTGGCTGCTGCGGAACGACACCGGCACATATCCGGGCGATTAAACAGGCCCTTGAAGGTCGGGACGTACTTTGGACGCCACCATCACGACGTGGTTTTCTCTCCAGTCGCAGTTCCGTGGTTCCGGTCGGCAGCGGTGCGCCATGTGCAATTATCGGTGAGCGGATCAATCCGACCGGCAAAAAAGCCTATAGTGCCGAATTGCTCGCTGGAAAAACTGCTTATATCCGGCGTGAGGCGCAGACTCAGGTTGAAGCTGGTGCTGCCTTGCTCGATATCAATTGCGGCGCTCCCGGCGTCGATGAACCGGCCGCCCTGGAGCGTGCGGTGTTTGCAGTCAACGGCGTGGTCAATGTGCCGCTGGTACTCGATTCATCTGATCCGATCGCCCTTGAAAAAGGGCTCAAGGCGGCGGATGGCAAAGTGCTGATTAATTCGGTTTCCGGTGAGGAAAAGAGTCTCGCTGTCGTGTTGCCGTTGGCGGCCAGATATGGTGCGGCAGTGGTCGGGCTGACTCTGGATGAGTCCGGTATTCCGGAGACGGCTGCCGGACGTATCGCTATCGCCAGGCATATTCTGGAGCGGGCCGAGGCTGTCGGCTTGCCGAAGCAGGATCTGATCATCGACTGTCTCACCCTGACTGTATCGGCTGAGCAGAAGCGGGCAGTTGAAACCTTGCGTGCGCTACGCGGTGTCCGTGATGAGCTCGGTTTGGCGACGGTTCTCGGCGTTAGTAATATCTCCTTCGGCCTGCCGAATCGCTCTGTACTCTCATCGGCATTTTTTGCCATGGCTATCGAAGCCGGTCTCGGCGCCGCCATCATCAATCCGAAAGAGGAGCGGATGATGGACGCCTATCGATCAGCGATGGTTCTGCTGAACCATGACCAGCGCGCTGAACAGTACATCGCCAGTTACGCCAATGTCGAAGTAACTCACGCAGCGCAAGTGACGGAAGCGACCGGTGTTCGCGAGCAATTGAGCGCGGCAATTATCGAAGGCGACGCCGAGGGAATCCTGGCATTGGTCGAAGCAGCACTGGCCGAAGGTCTGTCATCGCTGCAGGTCAGTAACGAAGGGTTGCTGCCGGGGTTGGAAGAGGTCGGTCGTCGTTTTGGTAAAAACCAGGTTTTTCTGCCTCAGGTCATGCTTTCGGCTGAAACCATGCAGGTCGCCTTTGCCCGCCTGAAACAGGAGATTGGCGGTAGCGAGGTAAAGCCGTTGGCAAAAATTCTGATGGCGACCGTTGAAGGGGATATTCACGATATCGGCAAAAATATCGTTTGCACGCTGTTGGAGAATCATGGCTTTGAGGTGCATGATCTCGGCAAGAACGTGGCGGCACAAAAGATTCTCGATGAAGCTCTGCGGTTGAAGGTTGACGCGGTTGGCCTCTCGGCTTTGATGACCACCACCCTGCAGCAGATGGAGACGACTATCGGGCTGTTGCGTGATGCCGGGATAAAGGTTTTGACCATGGTCGGCGGTGCGGTAGTGACCCAGGATTATGCTGATGAAATCAACGCCGATCTCTATGCGGAAGACGCGCTGGAAGCGGTTCGGAAAATCAAGGAACTTTTCACAGAAAAGACGGTCTGATCACTTGCGTCATTTCGCGTAGTATGATAACAATGGCTTGTTTATACGACCTTTTTTTGGATCATTAAAATCAATGGTAGTCGGATTTAATCATAATTTTCGCTATAAAGGCGAAGTCTTTCACGTTCAGACCGAAGATGGTGGTTTGAACACGACCAATATTATTACACTCCTCTATCGGGGAGGAACCATTCTGGCCCGGCAAAAAACCTCCTATGCTGACATCGCCAAGGTCGACAACCTGGGCAAGGTTGTCGAGGAGTTGATGAAAGAGCAGCACAAGGAGATGTTGAAGCGGTTGAAGACCGGCGAATTTGACCAGCGGGTCGAAGAAATTTTGTCCGGTAAAAAGCTGGCGCCGGTCGAGTCAGAGTCTGCAGCTACTGTTTCATCGGCAGCTGAGCCTGCAGTCGAGGTTAAGTCGGAACCGGCCCCAGCACCTGAACCATCGGTCGCTGCGCCTGTTGTTGAGGAGATCGAAGAAGTTATTCCGGTGCTGGAAGAGGATCTTGAAGAGGTTGAGGAAGCCGAGCCGGAGTTTGATCTGGATGATGTCATTCTGTCGTATCTTATGGGCGGGGATGACAAATGATTGCGACGCCATCTCTAAATAGTTAGTTACAGCAGTCGCCCACAGGTAACTGCTGTTTATTTTTTATTAGCTTGTCATTTCGAACGATAGAGAGAAATCTTGGTTTAACAAGGAGAAAAAAGTAGATGCTCGATAAAGCTACCGTAACAGAGTTGGAGCAGACTGCCCGGAAGATGCGGGTGGAAATCCTTAAGATGCTCAATCAAGCCAAGTCCGGGCACACCGGTGGCAGCCTGTCGGCGATTGACGCGCTGACGGTTTTGTTTTTTAACGAGATGCGGCATGACCCGTCGAATCCGAAGTGGAGTGATCGGGATCATTTTGTCCTCTCCAAGGGGCACGCGGCACCGGCGTTGTACGCCTGTCTGGCTGAATCCGGTTACTTTCCGCCGGAGGATTTAAAAACCTTGCGTCGGCTTGGCAGTCATCTGCAGGGCCATCCGGATATGAATAAAACTCCCGGGGTTGAGGTCTGTACCGGATCGCTCGGCCAGGGGATCTCGCAGGCGGTTGGCATGGCGCTGGCTGCGCGACTTGATGGTCGCTCCGCACGCACCTACACCCTGCTCGGTGATGGTGAACTGCAGGAAGGTCTGGTCTGGGAAGCGGCTATGGCGGCGGCGCATTTCAAGCTCGACAACCTGTGCGCCATTGTCGATTGCAACGGTCTGCAGATCGACGGCGATGTTGAAAAAGTTATGGGAATAGCTCCGGTCGGGCCGAAGTTTCTCTCGTTCAACTGGCATGTGCTGGAGGTTGATGGGCATTGCATTGCAGCAATCGATCAGGCGCTGACTGAAGCGAAAACGATCAAGGGCAAACCGACGATGATTATCGCCCGGACGGTAAAAGGTAAGGGTGTTCCGTTCTTCGAGCACAAGGCGAGCTATCATGGCGTGCCGCCGAGCAACGATGAGCTGAAAGAGGCTCTAGCTATTCTGACTTGATGGTTTCGTCAATTGAATCCGCACTGATTTATTAAAAACAACGAAATAAACCGCTCACCTTTTTGAGAGGATTAAGATCTTGAGTAAAGAAATGATTGCGACCAGAGATGCTTATGGCAAAACCTTGCTTGAGCTGGGACGAGAGAACCCGGATGTAGTTGTGCTTGATGCCGACCTGTCAGGGTCGACGAAAACTGCCCTGTTTGCCAAAGAGTTTCCCGAGCGTTTCTTCAATATGGGGATTGCCGAGTCGAATATGGTCGGGGTGGCAGCCGGTCTGGCGGCTGGCGGTAAAGTGCCGTTTGCTTCGACTTTTGCAGTGTTTGCTGCCGGGCGGGCTTTTGAGCAGATCCGACAGGCGTTGGCCTATCCGAGTCTGTCGGTCAATATCGTTGCTACCCACGGTGGCATTACCGTTGGTGAAGACGGCGGTTCACATCAGGCGATTGAAGATCTGGCGATTATGCGCGCCTTGCCTAATATGACAGTCCTCTGCCCGGCCGACGGTCCGGAGACCTCAGCCGCCATTCGTGCTGCTGCAGCTCATGATGGACCGGTTTATGTCCGTCTTGGTCGGGCCAAGGTGCCGGTTGTTTTTGATTCGGGTTGTGAATTCGTTATTGGCAAAGGGGCTCTGCTCCGTCCCGGTACGGATGTTACTTTTATCACTACCGGACTGATGACCGCGCAGGCGATTGAAGCGGCGGAAATTCTTCAGGCTGATAATGTTTCCGCGCGGGTTGTTCATATCGGTTGTATCAAGCCGCTCGATGCAGATCTGGTCTTGCAGGCTGCCCGGGAGACCGGCGCCATTGTTACGGCTGAAGAGCATTCAGTGATCGGTGGACTCGGCGGGGCGGTTTGTGAAGTCCTGGCCGAAGGGCATCCGACACCGGTTGAGCGCGTCGGCTTGCGTGATGTGTTTGGCCAGTCCGGTACCGGTGATGATCTTCTGGTGCACTACGGTCTGACACCGAGCAATCTGGTCGAGGCGGCGCAAAGGGTGTTGCGCAGAAAATGACCACGGCCGCTTGCCGGCCCCTCCGTGACCAGCGCGGAGCGGCATTGCTGGTTGTACTGGTCATGGTTATCATCGTCGGTCTGGTCGCTGGTATTGCCGGCACTTCTTGGCAGACGATCCGACAACGTGCCCGCGAAGCCGAGTTGTTCTGGCGCGGTGACCAGTATCGTCAGGCGATTCAAAGTTATTATGAATATGGTGCAGGCGGGAGTCGCAATCGGGCCGGACAATACCCGGCCAAGTTGAAGGACCTGCTTAAAGATCCGCGCTCGCTCGCTCCGAAAAAGCATATTCGTCGGCTTTTTATCGATCCGATGACCGGTGGCGACTGGGAGTTGATTAAAGACAAGGGTGGTCGAATCACTGGCGTGCACAGTAGCAGCAGTCTTGAACCGTTTCAGCAGGACGGTTTCCCGGCGGAGTACGAAGCTTTCGTCGGAGCAGCATCTTATACGGCGTGGGAATTCAATTATCTGCCGAAGAAACAGCCGGTGGCGACCAAAACAAAACCGAAACAAAAGTCGTCCGGCACCATTGAGGAACCTTGATATTTAACAGTCTGATAAGTCGGGTTATTCTGCTCTCCATCATGCTGCTGTCGACCGGTATCGGCATCCTTACGCTGTTTCATATTCAGCGTGAAGAGGCGCATCTTATCGATGCGACCCGCGAGAGCGCCGAACTGCTGCTGTCGACGGTCGAAAAGTCTATTTTCACCTCCATGAGCATGGGCAACAGTGGTGATGTCCAGTCGATCCTGGAGCATATCGGGCGCAATCCCCATCTTGCCGGCCTGCGTATTTTTCATCCTGATGGAACCATCCTGAAGTCGAGCTACCCATTCGAAATTGGTCGTCAGGTCAATGCAGATGACCTGTCGCTGTTCGTGAATAATCAACAGAGCGGGATTTATCAGATCGGTGATGAACCGGTACTCGGCATGGTTCGGCCAATTATGACTGATCGACGCTGTTTTGTCTGTCATGGCGGCGGCGCGAAGGTTGTCGGGGTTCTTAGTATAAATTATTCGCTCAATGAAATGATGGTGCAGATCGGTGAAACCTCGTCATTTTTTCTCGGCTCGACCATTGTTGTGGTTTTGCTGCTCTCAGTCGGAATCTCGTTTTTGCTGATCCGGTTTGTCAAGCGGCCGATTCAGAAGATGGCGGCTAAAATGGCGCTGGTCGAAGAGGGCGACCTGACGGTCCGGATGCGCTCCAAGTACAACGATGAAATTGGTGTGCTGATGCACAACTTCAATTCCATGGTTGTGAATTTGGAAAAGGCGCAGAATGAATTAGAGCAGTTCCATTATCAGCAGATGGCCCGGGCTGACCGGCTCGCTTCGGTCGGTGAAATGGCCACCGGCCTCGCCCACGAGATTAAAAATCCGCTGGCCGGTATCAGCGGAGCGATCAGCGTTATTGCCGATGATTTCGCCGAAGATGATCCTAAACGCGAAATTGTCCGCGAGGTTCTTGAGCAGATCAAGCGGCTCGACAAAACCGTAAATGACCTGCTCTACTTCGGCCGTCCCGGTGTGCCGGAGTTCACTCTTATCGATGTTAATGAACTGGTCAAAACAACCCTGTTTTTTACTTCCCAGCATCCGGAGTCGAAGAATATTCACCGAATAAAGGAATTGACCAAGCCGCTGCCGGCAGTCTTTGCTGATGAGAAGCAGGTGCAGCAGGTGCTGTTCAATGTCATTCTCAATGCTATTCAGGCGATGCCGGGTGGCGGTACCCTGCGCCTAGAAACCGATCAGGTTCGGCACAACGGCACGCAGTTTGTTCAGGTTCAGATCATCGATAGCGGCAAAGGGATTTCCGAGGATGAACTTGAAGAGATTTTCGTGCCGTTCCATACCACCAAAAATCAGGGGACAGGGCTAGGGTTGCCGATTTGTCGCCAGCTCATGGCGCAGAATGACGGGACGATTGCTGTGCGCAGCAAGGTTGGTGAGGGGACAACAGTCACGATTGAATTGCCGGTCACCGCGACCGACGGTATTGCAACAGATACAGAGGTGAAACGTGCGTAAACATAAAATTCTGGTAGTTGATGATGAACATTTGATTCGCTGGTCGCTCGAGCAAAACCTGAAAAAGCAGGGGTACGACGTTACTCAGGCGGCGTCTGGCGAAGATGCCTTAACGCTGGTCAGCGAAGATTCGCCGGACATTGTCTTGCTGGATATTCAGCTGCCCGGCATTAACGGGCTCGACGTGCTGGAGAAAATCAAGGAGATCGATGACAACATCATCGTCATCATGGTGACGGCGCTCGGTGTCGTTGAGACGGCGGTCAAGGCGATGCGTAGCGGTGCTCATGACTATATCAACAAGCCGTTTAACCTCGATGAGTTGGCGATCGTCATCAAAAAGGCGCTGGAGACCGGCGAGTTGCAAAAAGAGGTGGCGCACCTGCGCTCCGAGCAGTCCAAGAAGTTTGGTCTGTCGAATATTATCGGTGACAGTCGGCACATGGCGAGCGTCCTGGGGATGGTCGACAAGGTGGCTAAAAGCGATGCGGGTACTATCCTGATCCAAGGTGAAAGCGGTACCGGTAAGGAGTTGATTGCCAAGGCGATTCATTACGAAAGTGCCCGGGCCGAAAAGCCGTTTATGGC
>JAUVAJ010000029.1 GCA_030591795.1 Desulfuromonadales bacterium
CCGATTGAAGCCAGGGTGTCGGCATGCTTCTCAAGAGCAGCCTTGAAGTAAACTTTGACACAGTGACCGAACATGATCGGATCAGAGATCTTCATCATGGTGGCTTTGAGGTGCAGGGAGAGCAGTACGCCTTTCTCTTTGGCCTCAATAGCAGTCTTGGCATAGAACGCTTGCAGAGCAGCAACCTTCATAACCGAGCTGTCGAGAATTTCGCCAGCCTGCAGGGCCAAACCCTCTTTTTTCACGGTTACATTGCCAGCCGCATCAACGAACTGGATTTTGACGGTATCAGCTTTGTCCATGGTGACCGATTTTTCGGTCTCGTAGAAGTCGCCACCGTCCATGTGGGCAACGCGACACTTTGATGTGCCTGGAGCCGGCCAGTCCTGCATCATGCGATGCGGGTTCTTCTGGGCGAATTTCTTGACTGAAGCCGCAGCGCGACGATCAGAGTTGCCTTCGCGCAGAACCGGGTTAACCGCTGAACCGAGGCATTTGGCAAAACGAGCTTGCAGCTCTTTCTCCGCGTCGGTGTTTGCTTCTTCCGGGTAGCTCGGGATATCGTAACCTTTTTCCTGCAGCTCGGCGATAGCGTCTTGCAGTTGCGGGATCGAAGCACTGATGTTCGGCAGCTTGATAACGTTAGCTTCCGGCTTTACAACCAGTTCGCCCAGCTGTGACAGGTAGTCAGCAATCTTCTGCTCTGCGGTCAGGTTCTCCGGGAAGTTTGCAATGATACGACCGGACAGGGAAATGTCCATGGTCTCGACGTCAACGCCGGTACCTTTGCAGAATGCCTGCACGATCGGCAGAAAAGCATAGGTAGCTAATGCCGGTGCTTCGTCAATTTCGGACCAGATAATTTTTGCCATTTTTATTTCTCCTTGGTTTTTCTGTCAACATGAATGCTGAATTGTATTCTTGAAACCAGTTGTATATAAGTGCTCGAAAGCACGCAAAAAGACGCACAGAAACAAATACCCACACGATAAGTATGGGTGAAACGTGTATACAGTATACAAAGAGATTTGGGCTGTCAAGAAAAAATCCGAACCCTGTTTTAGGCTCGGATTTTGAGATTTATATGTTTTTAAGCAGGGTCAGTATTACTTGGAGCCAGACTGTCCGGATTGAAATATCGTCGATTCGCGGGCCGTTTTTCTAGCCTCTTCCATCTCCTGTTCGGAGACGTCGCGTGGGATCGTCAGGCGTTGCCCTGGATAGATTTGTTGCGGATCTTTGATCTGGTCGCGGTTAGCCTTGTAGATCAGTGGCCAGAGGAGGGCATCACGGTACACTTTTCGTCGACCGGCAATAGCAAAAAGGTTTTCGCCATCAGTGACGGTGTAACTGGTCAGTTCGGTCGGCTGTAACTCTTCCTTGTCGCTGAAGTCGATAGTCGCTTCATGATCAGCAATCGCTTCACGCCAGGCTTGGAGTAAAGTTGCTTTTTGAACTTCGAGCTGTCGAATGCGGTTTTCGGCCAGATTCAGAGAACGGACATAGGAGGTCGATTCCGCCCGGTGCGCTTGCAATATGGCGGCAATGAGTGTTTCTCTGGCGGCTTCTTGCTCACCAGCTTCAAGTTGTGCTTCACCTTGTTCAAGTATTAAATGCGCGGCATTGTACTCTTCAATCGCCATTTTTTCAGCACCGGCTTGCTCAGCATCCTGAACCGCCGCGCGGGCCAGATCATATTCAATCGGGGGCGGTGTTGTTGAGCACCCCCCGGCAATGAATAATATTGCCAGGTATAAAGCTATCGGGCTATGTCGAATTGAAATCGGCATGATCAGTTTTTATCACCAGCTGTTTTGCGAATACGAATAGCCAGTTCCGTCAATTGCTTCTCGTCGACGACTCCCGGGGCCTCAGACATCAGGCAAGAAGCTTTCTGGGTCTTCGGGAAGGCGATGACGTCGCGAATAGAATCGGAGTTGGTCAGTATCATCATAATGCGATCGAGGCCGAAGGCGAGGCCGCCATGTGGTGGCGCACCGAACTCGAGTGCATCAAGGAGGAAACCGAATTTTTGCCGGGCTTCTTCTTCTCCGATTCCGAGCAGGCGGAACATCTTGGACTGGATCGACTGGTCATGAATACGGATCGAACCACCACCGATTTCTGTACCATTCAATACCAGATCGTAAGCATCGGAACGTACTTTGCCCGGATCGGAGTCGAGCAGTTCAATGTCCTCATCGAGCGGTGCGGTGAACGGATGGTGGACAGCGACGTGGCGCTTAGCCTCTTCGTCCCACTCAAGCAGAGGGAATTTGGTGACCCAGATAAACTTGAAATTATTCGGGTCGGTCAGGCCGAGTTTATGGCCGATGTGGCCACGGAGGCGACCTAGCGCCTCATTGGTGACTTTTGCCGTATCGGCAACGAACAGCAGCAGATCGCCCGGCTCTGCTTTGAGGGTAGTACCGATAGCTTCGAGTTCCGGTTCAGTGAAGAATTTGGCAATCGGCGACTGCCAGTTGCCATCTTCCTGAATTTTGACCCAGGCGAGTCCTTTAGCTCCATAGATGCCGGCAAAATCGGTCAGGTCGTCAAGCACCTTGCGGGAGAAGTTTGATCCGCCTTTGACGTTGAGCGCCTTGACCAGACCGTCATTCTTCGCGACGCTGGCAAAGACCTTGAATCCACAACCTTTGACCAGATTGGTGATGTTGGTTAACTCCATTTCAAAGCGCAGGTCCGGGTTGTCAACACCATAACGATTCAGAACCTCGTCATAAGTCATGCGCGGCATCGGCAGTGAAAGCTCGATGTTGAGTGTCTCTTTGAAAATTTTAGCGATCATCCCTTCCATGATTGTCATGACATCATCGCTGTCGACGAAGGATAGCTCGCAGTCGATCTGGGTAAACTCAGGCTGACGGTCGGCACGCAGATCTTCGTCGCGGAAACATTTAACGATCTGGAAGTAGCGGTCAAAGCCGGAGACCATCAATAACTGTTTAAACAATTGTGGTGACTGGGGCAGGGCAAAGAAGTTGCCTGGGTGGACTCGACTCGGTACCAGATAGTCGCGAGCACCTTCCGGGGTGCTCTTGGTCAAAACTGGTGTCTCGATTTCGAGGAAGCGATTTTCGGTCAGATAGTTACGAACTGTCTGAGCAACTTTGTGGCGCATCATCAGGTTCTTCTGAATCGATTCGCGACGCAGATCAAGGTATCGGTACTTCAGGCGCAGGTTCTCGGCGACTTCAGTAAATTCATTCAGCATGAACGGTGGTGTTTTGGCCTCGTTGAGAATGCGGAGTTCGCGGATCTCGATCTCGACTTCTCCGGTTGGCATCTTCGGATTGATCGTTCCGTCGGGGCGCGGCGAAACTTTACCGAGAGCGGCTATGACGAATTCGTTGCGGACATCTTCGGCCTTGGCGTGTGCTTGAGGGTCACGATCCGGGTCGAGTGCCAGTTGGACAATGCCGGTGCGGTCGCGCAGGTCGATAAAGATCAAGCCACCGTGGTCGCGGCGACGATGTGCCCAGCCCATTACACAGACTTCCTGGCCGATATGTTCGCTGCGCAGTTCCCCGCAGTAGTGGGTTCTTTTCCAGTTGCCGAGTATGTCGTTCACAGTATCTCCTTAGGGCTGTTCTTGTCTAAATCGTTTGTCCAGTTGCCAACTGCGCAACGGTAGCCGCACAGTATAGTCGTCCTGTAGTTAACGTCAAGCGGTAATTCAGGCTGTTTCAACAGACTTGACAGTCGACATAATTGTGTCTGGATTGTTGATGTCTACTTCGGTCTGTTCGCCACCGGACATGTTGCGTAACGGAGCGACCTTATTTGCCAGCTCGTCTTCACCGAGAATCAGCGAATAACGGGCGCCCAATTTGTCTGCCCGGCGCATTTGTGATTTCAGGCTTTTGCCGGTGTAATCCATTTCGGCCCGCAGGCCCTGACGCTGCAGAGTGGTCAACAGCGAAAATGCAAATTGTTGTGCTTCTTTACCGAGCGCGGCAATGAACAGATCCGGACAGGAGTTGGAGATCTCACGCTCAGACAGTAGCAAAACCAGACGCTCAACACCCATCGCAAAACCGATGCCCGGGGCTTCGGGGCCGCCGAGGTTGCGGATCAAACCATCATAGCGGCCACCGGCAGCGACCGCATTTTGTGAACCGAGATTGTTGGTGATCATTTCAAAGGTGGTTTTAGTATAGTAATCCAGACCTCTAACCATGCGCGGGTTGATGCTGAATTTGACATCGACCGCTTGCAGGTGATTGCGAACCTGACTGAAGTGATCGTCACAACCGGCGCAAAGATGCTCGAGAACCGTCGGAGCTTCCGTAGTTGCTTCTTTGCAACCCGGTACCTTGCAGTCCAGAACTCGTAGCGGGTTTTGCCGAAAGCGACGTTGACAATCACTGCAGAGCGATTCGAGACGTTGTTCGAGAAAGTCGATCAGGACATCGCGGTAGCCGGGGCGACATTCCGGGCAACCTAATGAGTTGATCTCCAGGGTAACATCCGTAATCCCGACCTGTTTAAAGAAATGGTCGAGCATGGTCATGACCTGCGCATCAATCAATGGGTCATCGACACCGACAACCTCGGCCCCTATCTGGTGGAATTGGCGATAACGGCCTTTTTGCGGGCGCTCATAGCGAAACATCGGCCCGGTATAGTAAAGTTTCTGGATCGGGCTATGATTGAGGAGCTTATGCTGGATCAGTGCGCGCATGACCGGCGCCGTCCCTTCCGGACGCAGGGTCAGAGAGTTGTCGCTACGGTCGGAAAAGGTGTACATCTCTTTTTCGACAATATCGGTGGTCTCGCCGATGGAGCGACTGAACAGCTCGGTTTTTTCGACAACCGGCACGCGGATTTCATCAAAGCCGAAAGCGTTGAAGATGCTGCGGGCAGTTGCCTCGACAAATTGCCAGGTTGCAACTTCACTCGGCAGGATGTCATTCATCCCTTTGATTCCAGTAATGCTCACAATATTTCCCTTGCTCTCATATATATAGTTGGTAGGTCAGCGGATGCGGCGCAGAATCTTGTCAGATTTCACGCATACTGTCAATGCGATAGACGCCTACCGGGATACGCTTCCCCTTTAAAGCCGTCGACTCAAGATGGGTTGCCAGAACCGTGTCTTGCACTTGATTGTAGGTGGCTTCGGAGACCAGTACCTGGCCTGGTGCGGCGATCCCTTGCAACCTTGCCGCGATGTTGACATTGTCACCGATGACCGTGTACTCCATCCGTTCGGCTGAGCCGATGTTGCCAGCAATGACCTTACCGGTGTTGATGCCGATCCCCATTTCCAGTACCGGCAGGTCTTGACCTTTTCGCTCACGATTAAACTGGATGACTTCCCTTTGCATGTCAACGGCGCATTTCACGGCATTAAGTGGATCATTCTCTGTAGCAAACGGAACTCCGAACAGAGCCATGACTGAATCGCCCATAAGCTTGTCGACGATCCCGCCATTTTTGTTGACAACCGCAATCATGCGCGTGAAATATGTATTCAGAAGATCGACGACTTGTGCCGGTGGCAAGCGTTCTGCCAGCGTTGTGAAACGTCGGATATCGGAGAACAGAATAGTAACAGTAACCTCATCGCCACCCAGCTTTATTTCATCCTTACGTTTCAACAGGTTTTCTGCCAGCTCTTTACTTACATAGCGTTCGAAGGTGCTCTTGATAAACTCCTTCTCGCGCAGGTTAACGGCCATATCGTTAAAAGCGTCGGCCAATACGGCAAATTCATCTTTGCGCTTGAGCTTGATATTCTGATTGAAGTCGCCGGCACCGATGGCGCGGACGCCTTTTACCAACACCCGAAACGGGCGCATGGACACGCCGGCCAGCAGGTAAGCGATGATGACTCCGGGGAGCAGGGTTGCCAGGGAAATCAGCGCCAGGAGATTGCGCATATTGGCAATTTCCTGGGCAATCATGGTTTCAGAAAGGCCGAGATGGATCGCGCCGAGACGGAGCGGTGTGTCAGCGACCGTCATGATTGGCACTTCGAGGTCGAGCACTGTTTCAGCGCCTGACTCGAAGCGACGTACCTGATAGCCTGGTTGGGTTTCGACCGCGACAGAGTTGTTCAGTTCGAAGCTCTGGCCAACAAGATTAATGTCTTCTGCGGCGCGGATTTGTTGCTGATTGTCAACGATAAATGCATACCGGATACCGGGCGACCGGGTGGCGTTTTTGATAGCAGAGAACAGATAGATGTCATCACCGGTCAGAAGTGGATCCTCGGCATTAAACGCCACGCCACGGGCAACGCCCATCCCTTTTTCGATGCTCTCACGGATCAGGGTCTGGCGGAAACTGTTTTCCAGAAAGATAAGTACCGACAGGGTCAACAACCCGCCGAACAGGGCAATAGTGAGGGCAAACTTGAAACGGAGGCTGGCAAAAAAGCTGATTTTTTTAGCCACTCTGGAACTCCCTGATGCTCTGTAGTTTACGTTTTGCTTTCTCAATATTCATTCTGGCTTTTTTGTGCTCCGGCGCAAGTTGCAACACCTTTTCCCAGGTTTGAATCGCATCTGAGTATTTACCCTGGGTGTAAAGTTCGATCCCTTGCAGGTAGAGTCTGTTTTCATCACCGGGGCGGACGCCGGTTTGTTCGAGACTGGCAATTTTGTTTATGGCAGCTTTGGCCTCTGCCTGATAGGGATCGAGCACTAATACTTTATTGTAAGCGTCTGCGGCTGTCCCGAGATCAGCTTGGGCAAAGGCGGTGCGTCCTGCCTGCAAATGCCCGGCAAGTTCAGTTTTGATTTGTTTGCGCCCTGCCTGCAAGCCTTGCAGCGCCTCTTTGTTGGTCGGCTCAAGCTCAAGCGCCTGCCGATAGAACACCAGCGCGTCCTGATGCTGCCCAGCTGCGGCCATTTTGCTGGCACTTGCCAATCGTGAACTCAGGGCTGCGGCAATTTCCGCATTGAGTGCATATAGTTCAGCTGCCGCTGGATGTTGCGGGTTGGCACTTAAAATGCGCTGGTAAACAGTACGGGCTGTTTTGTAGTCTTTTTTCTTGCGGGCAGTTCGGGCCGCGGTCAGCAACTCTTCTGCATGAGTGTTGCGGGCTTGTCTGATTGATTTGAGCTCACGCCTGGTCTCCGGGGTGTCGCTCAATTTGAGAGCGTTGTTGAAATGCGTCTCAGCTCGATCCAGATTGCCGGCGCTGCGAGCTTGTCTGCCGAATTGTAGTTCCTGCGATACAATGGAAGCTACCAGCGCATCGAGACGAGTGCGACCTTCGATCGCTGCAGGGAAATCGGGCACAAGCTGCTCAGCCTGGGTGAAATGTTTGTCGGCTGTTTTAAGCTTGCCTTCATCGAGGGCGTTATTCCCTTTGGCCGTTTCTGCAAGCGCTGCTGTCTGGCGATGCTGTGCACTTTGTGTCAGCCCGATTAGGGCTTTTTTGTTTGCCGGGTCGATCTGGAGCACCTTATTGAATTGAGCTTCAGCGGCTGAAAAGTCGGATCGCTGTAACAGGGCAAATCCATTTTCCAGCAGATTGCTGACATCCATAGCCAAAGCTTGCAGCGCTTCACGTCTGAGGCGTAGACCTCCGGCATCGTTCGGGGCCAAGACCAGTCCACTGTTTGCCAGGATAACTGCTTGCAGGTAATCTTTGTCATTGATGGCTTTACGGCCATTTTTGAATTGAACCGCTGCTTCTGACTCTATGTGCTTGATGGTCTTTTTTTTGTAGCCGGTGCTTCGGTGCTCATCCGGTTGGATGGCCAAAACCTCATCGAAACGAGTCAGCGCTTCAATATACTGACCACCTTTATACGAAGTAAGGCCAGCCTGAAAGATTTCTTCGACCGCTTTTTCTTCGGCGACGGCGAGATTGATGGTGGCCTGTGAATGTGTCGGGTCGTTTTTCAGGACACGGCTGAACATCTCCCTGGCGGTCAGGAATTCCTGCCGCTGAAGATAAACGGTTCCGGATAACATTAGATCCTTATCCCGGGCATTTTGCGGCTGGATCAAGGGCTTTATGCCGGCAACGGCCTGGTCCAGTTTCTGGGCATCGATTGAACGGAGCACACTGTTGTAGAGCATCGATCGTGTGCTTTCTTGTAACTCATCAGGGATGGTCGGATATACCGGCGTAAGGTGGCGAATGGTCGATTCTGTGTCGCCGGAATTGTAAGCGAGAGAGCCGAGGTAGTAACTGACCAGTGGGCTTTCCGGAGCCACGGTGCGAGCGGCTTCGAAAGAGGCCTGCGCAGCTTTGTTGTCGCCACTTTCCATCTGCTTAAGCGCCCGGTTAAAGTGCAGGGCATACAGGTATTCACGAGCGGGCTGATCGTCCGGGTAGTGCTCAAGATAGGTTGAAAACAGTTTGATGGCTTCTTGGCTGCGGCCGCTTCGAGCGGCAATATCACCGAGTAGACGATAGATCTCCACCCGATCCGGGTCGAGTGCCAGTACCCTTTTAAATACCTCGGCGGCTTCATTCAGGGCTTCCTGCTCCAGATAGATCAGCCCCACATTATAGTAGGCGTTTACCAGTGGAAACAGTTCTGCTGCTTTCAGCGCACCGAGAGCTTCAGCCTGTTCGAGGTAGAGCAGAGCGCTGTCTGCATCGCCTGCTTGCGAATACGCCAGGCCGATATTGTAATGCATTTCAATCGAATCAGTATAGGCCGGGTAGGCAGTTCGGAACGATGCAATCGCCTCATCAGTATGTCCGCTTTTCAGTTGAGCCAGACCGAGAATGTAGTGCAGGGTCGGGTTGTCAGGGTCGACCTGGAGCGCTTGCTGGTAACGGTCAATTGCTGAAGTGTTGTTAGTTTCAATTGTAATAGCAGGCGTGACAAAAAGCGTACAAGATAGAAAGACGATAAGAAAGGATTGGGCTAAAAGTTTAAGCAATATTGACATCAGTCGGCATTTTCTCCAGCAGCACAACTGGTGTTGCGATTTTTTTTGCCATGGAACATTGCCTGGTCGGCCATGTCGATCAGGCTGAACTTGTTGTCAGCATGGTCCGGATAGGTGGCAAAGCCGATTGTTGTCGTGACTTTGGCATTGATCCCCTCCTCTTTGAGGAAGACTGTCTGTTCTACGGCAGTACGCATCCGTTCGGCAACAACTCTGGCGCCCTCAAGGTCGGTTTCGACCAACAGTGCGGTAAATTCGTCACCACCATAACGGAATAGAGTGTCGACTTCGCGGACACTCTCCATCAGAATCTGCGCAACTTCGGATAGCGCCTTGCTGCCAGCCAGATGACCATGGGTGTCGTTGATATTTTTGAAATAATCCAGATCGAGAAAAATCAGTGAGAATTTCAACCCATAGCGTGAAGAACGACTGATCTCTTTCTCAATAGCGAGATGCAGATAACGGTGGTTAAACAGGCCGCTCAGATCATCGGTGTACATTAGCTCCCGGGCATCGGTGAACCGGAAAGCATTTTCGAAGCCGAGATTGATCTGGTCAGCCAGAAATGAAAGGTGCTCAGAGTACGGATCCTCGGGAAATGCGCCGGCCGCCGGATTAAACAAGATCAGGCCACCTTTTGTCGAGCCCTGGCATTTAAGAGGCAGTATACCGATGGTCTCAACCGCTTCTGGCCAGCCGTCTTTAGCAGACCAGGCTTTTTTGTCTGTAAAATAAAAACCGGTTTCACCTTCACTTATATTTGAGAGATCCCGGGCCATTGCCTGGGCTTGATCTTCTTCCAGTCCGAAGATCGACTTCAGAACTGGTCGTTCTTTTTTATCGAAAACAAAAGCGATACCGCGACCATCGCCGAACAGTTGCAAGAGTGAATTGATCGATTGTGGCAAGAGTCGATCCAGGTCAATCAAAGAAGCGAGGATCTGTCCCCGTTGAAAAAGCTGGATCTGGGTTTTGAGCAGATAGTTCTCATTCAGAAGGCGACGCTGCTCAACACAGGTATGTAGAAGGTGTAAGAGCTCATCCGGGTCGAACGGTTTGGTCAGGTAGTCGCGGGCGCCATCTTTCAGAGCCTGGATGGCACTTTCGGTTGAGGCATGACCGGTCACCAGAATAACGTCAGGCGGGTTGCTTTGTGCCTTGGCAACGCGCAGGACTTCAAGGCCGTCGACGTCCGGCATGACCATATCGGTTAAGACGACATCGATGCCACCCTGCTTAATACGTTTAATCGCAGCTTCGCC
>JAUVAJ010000059.1 GCA_030591795.1 Desulfuromonadales bacterium
ATCAACCTTCGGCATCATCTCGGTCAGGATCTGATGCGATTTGCGCATATGTCCGGGGAACCAGTTTAGTTTCATCGTCTTTTGGTCTCTTTCGGCCGCAGCGGCTCAAACAGGTATTCGAGTCCGTTAACCTTGATATCATATATGGCTTGCAACATCTCTCCCAGTTTTCCTTCCGGAAATCCCTGCCCGGCAAACCAGACCACATACGGTTCCGGCAGATCAATCAATAACATTCCGGCATGTTTACCAAACGGCATCTTTGCCGCGGCCAGTTCGAGCAGCTTTTGATGATCGAAGGTGATCGGTATCATTAAGTGTTTCCATACGGTTGATTGATGGCGTCGCAAAAAGTCCGCCCGACTGCGTTGCAGCGCTTTTTCAGGACCTCGACCTACAATATATAGGCCTTCGCCCCTGAAAAACCGTTACGCCTTGTGGTGCGAAATTTTTGCTTAGCCATCTGGTTCTTTTTTACGAGACTATCTTGATTAGATACAGGAAATTGAAATATGTGCAACTATTCCTGAGTGAAAAACGTTATTTATTACTCTTCTTTACCTTGAATCCCGAATTCACAAATGCCGCAGCCAGATTGTTCATAGGTGTTTCGGTTTGCTTCTGTGTTTGCGGTTTTTGCGTTTGAGGTCTTTGTGGACGGGTCTTCTTCGCAACAGGTTTTCCGGTTCTTATTTCCGGGGTGTTCTCAACTGGGCCTTTACGCATGCTCAACCCGATCCGCTTGCGCTGCAGATCAACCGACAGCACCTTGACCTGGACCTGCTGTCCGACTTTGACGATCTGATTCGGATCTTTGACAAACCGGTCAGCGAGTTGACTGACGTGCACCAGGCCGTCCTGGTGTACGCCGATATCGACAAAAGCACCGAAGGCGGCGACGTTGGTGACGATGCCGTTCAACAGCATCCCTTCGACCAGATCTTTCACCTCCATGACATCTTCACGGAAGCTGGCGGTGGTAAAAGTCTCGCGCGGATCGCGGCCCGGTTTTTTCAGCTCGCTGACGATGTCGCGCAGGGTCGGCAGGCCGATATCAGTACCCACGTATTGCTCCAGGCGGATTTTATCGAGCAGGGGAGGTTGGTTGATTAATTCCGGCAGTCTAACGTCGAGATCAGTCGCCATCTGTTTAACCAGTTTGTAGCGCTCCGGGTGTACTGCGGTATTGTCGAGTGGCTGCTCGCCGTTTCTTATCCTTAAGAACCCGGCGGCTTGTTCATACGATTTCGGGCCGAAGCGGGCGACCTTGAGTAGTTGAGCTCGTGTAACAAACACCCCGTGCAGATCGCGGTGGTGGATGATCGATTTGGCCAACGTTTCGCTGATCCCGGAGACGAAGCTCAGAAGAGCCCAGCTGGCGGTGTTGAGATCGGCACCGACATAGTTGACGCACGATTCAACCACGTCATCGAGAGATTTTTTCAGCGCGGACTGACCAACATCGTGTTGATACTGACCGACGCCAATACTCTTCGGATCGACTTTGACCAACTCGGCCAGTGGGTCCTGTAAACGTCGGGCGATGGAGATTGCGCCGCGTATGGTCAGGTCGAGCTCGGGGAATTCTTCACGGGCAATTTCTGAGGCCGAGTAGACACTCGCCCCGGCTTCACTGACCATTACCACCTGTAGTTTCAGTCCCGTCTCTTTAAGGCACATCCGGACAAACTGATCCATCTCGCGACCGGCGGTGCCGTTACCGATGGCGATCATTTCGATATCGTGGCTGGTTATCATGCGCAACAGTTCACGCTTGGCCGATTCGACCTTACCACCTCCACCGGCATGCGGGTAGATGGTGACATGATCGAGAAACTGGCCGGTCGCATCGACTACCGCCAGCTTCGATCCGGTCCTTAATCCTGGGTCGACACCGAGTACTCGTTTGCTGCCGGCCGGTGCAGCCAGCAGCAGGTTGCGCAGGTTTTCAGCAAAGACATCTATGGCGACGTCATCGGCGGCGATCTTCGCCTGCAGGCGCAGTTCAACTTCGATTGAGATCGAGAGCAGTCGCTTGTAGGCGTCGGCGATGAATCCGCGCAGCAGATCAATGAAGCGATTGCCGGTCGGGATGAACAGGCTATGCAGGCGTCCGAGGATCTCTTCGTCCGGCGCGTCGATACGGACCCGCAGAATATCTTCCTTTTCACCACGCCGCATTGCCAGCATCCGGTGTGAAGGGATCTGTCGGATCGGTTCGCTGAAGTCGTAATACATCTCGAATTTACTGACCAGCCCTTCCTTGCCCCTGACCGGTTGCGAGCAGAAGAACCCTTTTTGCCAGGTGAGGTCACGCACCGCCGCACGCGCACCAGCATCATCGGAAACCTGCTCGGCGATGATATGGCCAGCGCCGGTGAGCGCATCTTCAGCGGTGGTCACTTCCAGATCGGCATTTATAAATGGTGTGGCCAGTTGCTCGGCAGATTCGCCACTGTCAGCTGCTGTCAGCAGCAGCTCGGCCAGCGGTTCCAGTCCCCGCTCTTTGGCGATCGAGGCTTTGGTGCGGCGTTTTGGTTTGTACGGCAGGTAGAGATCTTCGAGTTCGGTTTTCTTCCGGGTTGCTTCGATCTTCGTTCGCAACTCAGGCGTCAGCTTACCTTGCTCTTCGATCGATTTCAGAATCGTCTGTCGGCGTTCATTGAGTTCGGTGTGGTATCCGAGCCGTTCCTGGATCTGTCGGATCTGGACTTCGTCGAGTTCGCCGGTCGCTTCTTTCCGATAACGGGCTATGAACGGCACGGTCGAGCCTTCCAACAATAGTCCGACGGTCTGTTTAACTTGTTCTATCTGTAAGCCGGTCTCTTCAACCAGGATACTTATGGGCAAGTTATATTCTTTTTCTGGCATGCAGATTCGTCCTCTTAGTCAGTTTTGCTGGTATCTTTCCAGATCGCGGATATTAACATAAGGAGAGTGTTTGCAAGAGGGGAAATTGATCATAATTTTGCAATAATAGAGTGGCAAGATCCAGTTATCTCCTCGTGGATAGTCTGTTTGTCGAGCTAGAGCATGACACACAATCGATGACTTGACAGGTCATCTATGGGTGATAACTTTACAGTACTCAACGAGAAAGCCAAACCGGTCGCAAGGCGGGGGCGGAAAGCCACGGGTCTTCTCTCCAGACATCTAAAGATAGCCGAGCTGCCGAATGATATAGACTTTCGGGAAGCCCGGCTTTTTTCTTGTCAATCGTAAAAAGGGAAATTTACCATGATTGCTAAACATATAAAAACAAACCAGCATATTGTTTGTCTGTTCTTAGCTGTAGCCTTTGTAGTCCTGACGTCTACACCCGTATTCGCTACTGGTTACGATAACGCGCTGAAGGGCGTTAACAGCTATGATGCCGTCTTCGAGGTCACTCAGGCAAGTCCCAAGATCTCCAATCTTATATTTTGGGCAGTAAAGAACGCCTACGAGGAAGCCGAAGTCAAGGGGCTCAAGAACGATCCTAATATTGCCATCGTCTTTCATGGACCAGCGGTGAAGCTACTCTCTTCTGACGACACGCCCTTCAACGAAGCTGAGTGGGCTGAAGTGGAAAAATTTCAGGCGACACTGAAGCAGATGAAAAAGGATGGGGTGAAACTGGAAGTGTGCCTCTATGCTGTGAAGGTGATGGGCGTGGACAAGGCGACGATCATCCCGGAGATCGACCATGTAGGTAATGGTTTTGTCTCGGTTATCGGCTACCAGATGCAGGGGTATGCGGTTGTTCGTATTCCTTAGGTAGAAAAGGTTGCTGCTCAAGGTGTTGAATATAGACTGGAAGTCTGTTAGTCAAGCATGCCTCCTGCATTCTGGGGGCATGCTTTCAGGTTGTCAAGTTGAAGGGTCTGTTGCCGGCAAATCAATCGTCACTTGCGTGTATTCGCCGAACTCACTTTCGACGTTAATCTGGCCGTTGTGGGCTTCCACAATCCGGAAGCAAACATTCAGGCCGAGTCCGGTGCCAACCCCTGCTGCCTTGGTTGTAATGAATGGATTCATTACCTTGTTCAGTATCTCTTTGGGAATTCCCGTCCCCTGATCCCGCACTTTTAATCTGACCGATGTGGACCCATCTTTATCAAGGTTTTCGACCGATATCCGCAGAATTTTATCAGCGTGAGAGCCCTTGGGGTATTTTTCATTGAGGGCATACCTGGAATTGCTCAGCAGGTTCATCATGACCTGTTCCAGGTTCTGGAAATTACCTTTTACAGAGGAAATATCATCGTCGATATCCAACTCAAGATGGATCCCTTCCCGGTTGATCTGGGTTTGAAACAGATGCAAGGTTTCTTCGATGACATCACCAATATTAAGCATCGAAATGTTCTCATCGCCCTGGTGGGCGTAGTGCAGCAGACTGTGGACAATTTTAGCTATGCGCTCCCCCTCTTTAATGATTCGATTCAACAGATCTGTGCCGCGCTCATCTGTTTTATAATTATTTTTATATATCTTAGTGTAGTTGATCACCCCGCCGATAGGGTTGTTGATTTCATGGCCAACGCCGGCGGCCAGTTCGCCCAGAGACGCCAGGTGTGCAAGATGTATCGCCCTGGATTCTTCGTCTTTCTTGTCAGTTATATCCTGAAAAGTGACAGTCGCGCCGAATATGACCCCGGCTTTGGTGATCGGATGTGCCCGGTATTCGGCGGCAAAACTGGAGCCATCGGCACGCCATAACAGGGTCTCTTTCAGGATAACCGAATCACCCTGGTGAAACAGGGCAGTTTTGGCCAAACAGTCTTCTTTTGGGTAGCTGCTGCCATCCGCATGGGTGTGATGAATTGTCTCGTGAAGGTTTCGACCGATGAGTTCTTTCTGGTCTTTATAACCGAGCAGGCGCACACCGGCCTGATTACAGAAGGTGCAAATTCCTTCGGGGTTGATCGTGATAAATATTTCTGCAGTTGAATCCATAAAGTTACGGACACTGTCTGACAACAGCATCTGCTCTTCGCGTTTTTTTCGTTCATATTGTGACAACAGCAAGTAGAGGAACGTAGCAAACATGCCGCCACCGACAATGGTAAAGGTCTGGTAGTAATTACTGCTGCGTTCAGCCGTATCGAGCGCTTCGCGACTGAGGGTTAATTTGTAGTAAGAATTGATCGATCCGATTTTCCAGGTGGGGTGACAGCGGTAACAGTAACTGATCGTCTCAACCGGGAAATAATAGGTTGTAAAGCCGCCATGGTGTAAATCCTCCTGGTAGTCCAGGCCTATTACCCTGGCATCGACCTGCTCGACCAGTTCCGGATCAGAAGAGTAGTGGACGAGGCCCTTGGTGTCGAGTAACGAAAACTCCCGAACGTCATCGAAGGTTCCGATCTCCTCCAGATGACTTTTGAACAGTTTCATATTCCCTTTTTTCAGTGAATCGTAGGTCGACATGAAAACCATATCGCGCAGGTTGTGCATATAGGTCGTCAACGACTCTTTGACCTGTTTTGTCTTAAGAGAATCCGCCAGAATAAAGATGAGCACGACAAACAGCACGCCGGCTACGACCATGAGAGAATATTCGGATGTACGAGTTTTCCACTGTTTCATAGGTCTTTCTTACGTCGCTCCTTGATCTTTTGTTTCATTTTTGACCACGGAAGGTCCTCGACTTCGGATGTTTCAAGGTAGAGATCGCTGGTAAAGGGCCATTGGGGGTGCATGCAACCGATACACGGAGTGTTGCTTTCGACACAGACACTGCTCCGTGTGTTCCAGCGTCGTACCGGACAGTCGCTGAGAGTGATCGGGCCGCGACAGCCTTTTTTCAGCAGGCAATTATTTTTGTCTTTGGCGAAATCCTCAACGAACAGATCCTGGGAAAAATGCTGATAGCGAGTACAGCGATTATGTAACAGCTCACCAAAATATTCTTCGGGGAGTTGAGCCTCCACACTTTGTGGCGGGAATTTTTTTATGGGGTTGGTCGAGTCTTTGTTGAGTGGCGGGGCTTTGCCGGTGGCGGCAATGTAAGCAATGCTGCCCATGATGTGGTCGGGATGTGCCGGGCAGCCGGGGATGTGTAGCACCGGGGTCTTGATTTTTTGTTCATCCAGGTAGGCCGCAACGGAGAGTGCACCGGTGAGGTTGCCGCCCGATGCCGGGATGCCACCGTAGCTGGCGCAGGAACCGGAGCTGATTACCATGCGGGCTTTTGCGGCATATCCGCCAAGCACGTCGTAAAGCGGTTTGTTACCCAGGTAGCACGCTTCACGTGGTTGTGCCGGAATACTCCCTTCGACAACCAGCAGGTAATCTCCCTGATCAGCGACTTGGTTCAGGTTGTCGATATAATCTGCGCCTTGACTGAACGACAGGCTGGGATGCGATTCTAAGCGAACGATATTTGCCAGTAGATCGAGAAAGTCGAAATCATTGCCATACATCATTGAGGTAGTGCAGCCCATGCAGTTTTGCGCATGAATAAAGGCTATTCTGGGCGGCTCATCGGCGAGCTGCATGAACCCTTCGGCCAATGAGCGGGTCAGCAGAGTACTGCCGCACATCAGCAGTGAGATATCCCTGCATCGTTTTATAAATGCTCGACGAGTTAACATCATCACCTCAATGGATCGCGCAGGCCAGGCAAGGGTCGAAGCTCCGAACGATCCGGCCGACCTCGATGGCGTCGCTCCCTTTTGCGTCTTTGCTATGTGTCTGCACTCTGGTTCCGACCAGGGCTTCTTCGACCGTGCCGCGCAAACCTTTGATTGTCGGGCCGAAATTCCATGCTGACGGTACTTGTAGACGGTATTCGGTGACTTTGCCGTCCCGGGTTGTTACCTGATGATTCAGCGCACCGCGGGCGGCGATCGACATCCCTTGTCCGGTGCCGGTCGGTTTGGCCAGCATGTTCGGTGAATTGATAGTCGGGTTGTCCAACGCGTATCGCGGTAGCAATTCCTGTAAATAGTGACAGATTTTCTGTGCCTCGTGGGCTCTGGCCAGAATTCGGGTCATGACAGAAGACTGAATCGATGTCTGCTTGAAGCGCTTCAGCAGAGCCATGAACTTTTCATCGGAGTTGACCGCCAGTCGAGCCAACGGTCCGACTTCCATCGGTGTCCCATCATAAAGCATGGCCTTGACCCATGAATATGCGTCTGCTTTGTTGTGCATCGGTTTTCCTGCCGCATCAAAAAAAGAGGCATCGTTGAGTTCTTCTATCCGGGCAAAGTCTGCCGGTTCAATCTTGCCTTTAGCCCGCGACACCCCGGCTGTGTAAAGGGGCTTGTTGAGCAGGCTGAAACCACCGTTGCTGTAAAAATTGCCGTGTGCCTGGCCCATACTGAAATATCGCTCGAAATGCTCCGCTAGCGCCAGTGTTTGGGGTAGGTAGTAGCGTTCGACAAAATCGATGGTGGCGTTGAGGGCGTTGGCGTAATTCATCAAGCGGTCGCTGGTGATACCGGAGGTCACTCCACCCGGCAGGATCGAGTGGCAGAAGGGAACTTTGCCGCCGAGGCTCGCCAATCCGCTGCCGGCCTGTTTTCGCACCGAGATCGCTTCGGCATAGCCAAGAGCCATCTCAATCGTTAAGGCGGTGTCGTTGAGGGCATCAGCCAAGGGCGTAGTGCTGAACGTTTTGGACTGCGTAAAGAGCTGGTCAAGCTTGGTGATCCGATCATCTTTGCCCCGATAGCTACCCAATCGGGTGAAGTCGATATAGTCGGGGAGGGTTAATTGGTAGAAATGGAAGATGTGATCCGTTACCAGATGCAGTCCGAGAATCAGCTCGCGCAGAATCAGGCCGTTTGGGGTTGGCTGCAGACCGTAAAGGTCTTCCAGGGCGATGCTTGCGGCAATACCGTGTACTTCATGACAGATACCACAGATGCGCTGGGTGATGCGCGCGGCATCAACCGGGTGGCGGCCGACAAGCAGTTGTTCAAACCCGCGAAACATACGGCCGGCGACCTTGGCCTCAGTTACCTGATTCCCTTCGAATCGGGTTTCAATGGCCAAATGCCCTTCAACTCGCGTGACCGGATCTATGGAAATTGTCTTTGCCATGCAGTCTCCATCAAAGCAACGCTCTATTGTTGCGCATGTATGTAATTATTGCAATTAAAGAACATAATCCATCCGGCTGAGAGTACAGCCATGCTCGACAGACAGACTTGTCATATCTGTTGAGAAACAGAACTGCTGTAAGAACAG
>JAUVAJ010000241.1 GCA_030591795.1 Desulfuromonadales bacterium
AGGGTCGATGTGCAGGAAATGGCGCAGTACCACCGCAGCCGGAACCGCCAAGGCGACGGCGGTAAAGAGAATCATAACAACGGTGTCGGTACGGGTGTTGTCTTGCATATTTTTCCTGAAAAAGTTAGGTTTTACGCAAGGACTTCTGCCACTCGCTGGCGCAGCATCGGCAGTAGCTCCTGCTCGAACCACGGATTGCGGCCGAGCCAGATATTATTGCGCGGACTCGGGTGTGGCAGCGGGATCATACCTGGCCAATAGGCTTGCCAGTTACGAACTTTCTCGGTAAGTGTCGATTGCTCTTTTGGCATATGATATGCCTGCGCATACTGCCCGATAACCAGTGTGACTTCGAGTTGAGGTAGGTGGCTCAGAAGCTGAGTGCGCCAGGCTGGTGTGCATTCAGGTCGCGGTCGCAGATCACCGGATTTTCCGGTACCAGGATAACAGAACCCCATCGGCAAGATGGCAATCAGTTTCGGGTCGTAAAAGACTTCCCGCGTCACGCCTATCCAGTCACGCAAGCGGTCGCCACTGGCGTCATCGAACGGGACGCCTGATTCGTGGACTTTGCGTCCGGGTGCCTGTCCGGCAATCAATATTTTGGCTTCCGGGTGTATTTGCAAGACAGGGCGCACCCCATGCGGCAGATGCTCCGCACAGATGGTGCAGGCGCGAACCTCGGCTAACAGAGATTTGAATGACGTCATTGTCGTCTTCTTCATGATTATCTCCGGCAACAATCGCAACAAAATAACCGTTTAAATTATACCGCCTGAAATAAACAACGGAGACAGAATTAAATTCTGTCCCCCGTTGCATGATCGTTGTAGAACTTGCTCAATCTTTTTGCTTACGCCGCCGCATTTCATCCTGCCAGCAATTATCGGGGGCAGCCCTTGACTTGAGACATGTCCAGAGTCAAGGGTTGACCCCTTTGTTTTGCTCTCAATAACATAAATTGCAGTTTAGCATAACGGTGGCCAGGCTACGAATTGAGCCGACTTGCTATGGTAGAAGTCTTTCACAGAGATGTTCAATCACCGGTCTGTAGGTCGGTAGATCATGCAAGGTTTCCCGACGGGATAAGGAGCGGGGGATTTCCATGTCGAAGGGGATTCTGGCCACGATCTCCCCACCGTTGTCAGCGACGATGGTTTCGATCCGTTTGCCAAGTTCCGGATTTATTCCGGTTTTGTTGAGTAACACCAGGTGTGGGATACGGAACTGTTCCACAAGTTTTGCCAATCGCTGGTAATCGGACAGGCCACTCAGGCTCTCTTCGAGAACGGCCAATACCATGTCGACTCCGGTGATGCTGGAGATAGCCTGACAACTGGTACCGGGGGGACCGTCGATCAGGATGAGGTCCAGATCGTTTTCTGTGGCAACCTTTCTTGCCTGTTTGCGAATACTGGCAATCAGTTTGCCGCTGTTGTCCTCACCCGGGATCAGGTCGGCGTGCAGCATAAAACCATTTTTAAGTCGGCTCAGATATTCTGTTCCGGAGCTGTGTGGCACCAGGTTGATACATTTTGCTGGGCAGACCCAGGCACAAGCGGCACACCCTTCACATTCGTCATTGACAGAGTAGGTTCCCCGCTCATCGAGATCTATGGCATGGAAAGCACAGATTTCCAGACATTGGCCGCAGCGCGTGCAGTTTTCAGTATCAATTTGTGCAACATCCATCCCGTAATAACTGTTTTCCGAGAGCGTTTTCAGGTCTAGTAAAATGGGCAAATTCGAAGCGTTGACATCGGCATCAATGGCGACGATCTCGGGCAAAAAATTAAGCAAGGCAGCCGTAACAGAGGTCTTGCCTGCGCCACCTTTGCCGCTCATGACGGCAACCTGTCGGATCATTGTTCTATTACTTCCGCAGCAACTGCCTGCTGTAATAATTGGCTTATTTGCTGATCGCACTGACTGAGAATCTCGCCGTTGAGCAGGGCTTTATGATATTCAGTTTTTAATGGGATTGATGCGGCCAGGTTGATCTCTTGTTCCGATAGCAGAGCTGTTAGTTCTTCATTGCCCTGCGACTTGTTAGCGATGATTACCACCGGTTTTTCCAGGTTCTCCAGGATGGTGAGCGTCTGCAGCATGTCGTGTATACCGAATGGGGTTGGCTCGACTACCAGAACAACCAGATCGGCCGGTTTGATGGCGGCAACTGCTGCGCAGGAATTTCCAGGTGGCCCGTCGATGACCACCGTTCCCGAGGTATCTATCTGCTTAACAATATCCTGAATCAAGGCGGTTCCACGGGTAGAGCCGATTTTCAAATCGCCGATAATCGCCCGGGCACCGGTTTTGTGTGAATGGCCGGTACGCACTACGCCTATTACCGACTGCTTGTAAGTGATCGCCCCTTCTGGACAAACCTCACGACAAAGGTTACAGCTGTGGCACAGGGTGTCGGTCAAATAGATGTGGTCGGCAATTTTGTACAGGGCGTTGAACCGGCACTCCTGAGCGCATACCCCACAGCCGGCACAGAGGGTTGCATCGATTTTTGGCTGGTGCTGGAAGACCGCCTGCGTTGCCAGATGCTCGGGCTGCAAAAAATATTCACCGTTGGGAGCATCGACATCCAGATCGTAATAATCTGCTTTGAATATGTGGGCAAGGGAGGTGGCGATTGTGGTTTTGCCTGCACCACCCTTGCCGCTGACTACCGAGATAATCAAAATCAGGCTCCGCCACCGCAGACCTGATCCTGACTGATCGGGCCGATCTGACCTTGGAAGTAAGCATCAATTGTTTCCTGGACAGTGCTGCCATCACCCGAATAGACTTCAATCCCCTCTTGCCGGAAACCCATCAAGGGTCGACCACCGATACCGGATACAACCACTTTGTTGACATCCCAGCTTTTGAGCAGGGTGACTGGCACCGAACAACCACCGACAACATGACCGCCGTTTTTCATTGACTGGACAGCGACGACCTGATTGTCAGCAACATCAACCAGCGTGTAAAATGCGCACTTGCCAAAATGTCCGGAGCGGCTTGAAGTCAGGCCGTTTTCACAGTCCGAAGGAACTGCAACGCGGATGGCGTCTGCGGCGACAGGTTCGGCCGGGGGTGTTTCCATCTCTACTGCCTGCGCATTATCCTGTGCGCTGGCAACCAGACTGCTACGCAGGGCGTTACTTATAACATCCTCAACGATTCCAGTGGTCCCCTCGACGTAATTGATGCAGGCTTTATCCAGGGCTTCGGCAGCCTTCGGACCGACCTTGCCGGTGTAGACAACTTCAACCTTCTCTTCAGACATCAATTGTGCGGCGCTGGTTCCGGCGCCATTGCCGGCATTGACGCCTTCCTCGTTGTCAAAAGCATAAACTTCCATGGTCTCACTGTTGGCGATCATGAAAAACGGGGCCCGGCCGAAATGAGAATCGACCGGCGAGTCTATGCGCCCTTCCTGGGCAGTAACGGCAATAATCATATTTATCTCCTGTTAAGTTGCTGGATCTTAAAAACGAACAATTGTTTATTATGTGCATATGCACAATATTATTACAGGAGGTTATTGTCAAGCTAATATGAAAATAAACTAATAAAGAAGCAATCGAGTAGATCTGTCGACTTGGCTTAAAAAACAAAATCCCCACCAGAAGGCGGGGATTTTGTTGAAATTTCAGAGGCATGATTCAGTTCTTACCTATATACGGCAATATTACGGTCGTTACAAAATTGATATTTATCTCAGGGGATCAGTCTTTCTGTTTGCGCCGCCGCATCTCATCCCGCCAGAGGTCGATCAACAACAGCCCAACGCCGATAGTGATCGCCGAGTCAGCAACATTGAACGCCGGCCAGTGGTACTGATA
>JAUVAJ010000307.1 GCA_030591795.1 Desulfuromonadales bacterium
CGGCGACAACATCGCCATGACGGTAGATCTGATCACCCCGATCGCCATGGACAAAGAACTGCGTTTTGCAATCCGCGAAGGTGGCCGTACCGTCGGCGCCGGCGTGGTTAGCGAAGTTGTTGAGTAAGGCGAGGTTATAAACAATGTCTACACAGAAAATCAGAATTCGCCTGAAGGCTTACGATCACTCTCTCCTTGATCAGGCTGTCGCTGAAATTGTCGACACCACCAAACGTACGGGATCTCGACTGGTTGGTCCGATTCCTCTGCCGACGGTGATCAATAAGTACTGCGTGCTGCGTGGTCCGCATGTTGATAAAAAGAGTCGTGAGCAGTTTGAAATTCGCACTCACAAACGTCTTCTGGATATTATGGAGCCGACCCAGCAGACAGTCGATGCGTTGATGAAACTTGACCTGTCGGCCGGTGTTGATGTAGAGATCAAACTCTAGGCGATCATACATAACAGTTAGTTAAGGGCATCACCAATGATCAACGGACTTTTAGGAAAAAAAATCGGCATGAGCCAGATGTACGCTGCTGACGGGCAGCGTATCCCGGTCACTGTACTGGAGGCTGGCCCTTGTATTGTGTTGCAGAAAAAAACCGCTGACACGGATGGTTATGAGTCGGTGCAGCTTGGCTTTGGTACCAAGAAGGCGCACCGGACCAATAAACCGGAAATGGGGCACTTCAAAAAGGCTGGAAAAGGCGCCTTTGCGTATATTCGTGAATTCAAGGCTGCTGAGGAATGCCAGGTCGGTGATGAAGTGACTTGCGATATATTCAAGCCTGGCGACCGAATTGATATTACCGGAACCAGTAAAGGTAAAGGTTTCCAGGGTGTCATGAAGCGCTGGGGTTTTGCCGGGGGTCGTGCCAGTCATGGATCTATGTTCAAGCGTGGTCCTGGTGCTATTGGGCAGTCAGCTTGGCCTTCAAAGGTTTTCAAGGGCAAGAAGATGGCCGGTCAGATGGGAAATGTGCGTGTCACTACGCAAAATCTGATTGTTGTCGATGTCCGGCCGGAACAAAACCTTATTCTTGTACGTGGTGCTGTGCCCGGATCGAAGAACGGTCTGGTCGTGATCCGCAAGGGAATCAAGGCCTAAGTGCTACGGACACAGGAGTAGAAAATGGCAACTGTAACAATATTTGATCAGAACAAGAATCAGGTCGGTGAGCGTGAAATCGCTGATGCGGTTTTTAACACCGAGGTAAAAGAATATCTGCTGCATGATATGGTTCGTTATCAGCGGGCTGCCCGTCGTCAGGGATCTGCTGCGACCAAGAACCGCAGTGCTGTTGCCGGAGGTGGCAAGAAACCCTATCGTCAGAAGGGGACTGGTAATGCTCGTCAAGGAACGGTAAGTGCCCCTCACTTTGTCGGCGGTGGTGTTGCGTTCGGGCCGCAGCCACGTTCTTACGCTTTTAAGTTGAACCGTAAGGTCAAGAAGGCAGCTCTGTGCAGTGCGCTTTCGGTTCGCTATCAGGCGGAGAAGTTGACGGTACTGAAAGAGCTCAATCTGGAGGCTGTCAGCACTAAATCTTTTGCACAGATGATCCAACGTTTTGAGCTTGATGGTGCACTGATCGTTATCGATCAAGCCGATCCCAAGGTTGAATTGTCGGCACGCAATTTACGCAATGTCAAGGTTCTGCGTGCGGCCGGTGTTAATGTTTATGACATCCTCAAATATCCGAACCTGGTGCTGACCGATGCTGCGGTAAGCGAGATTGAAGGAGCACTGGAAAAATGAAACCATTGCACGAGATTATTCGCAAGCCGTTGATTACTGAAAAAGCGAACCTGTTGAAGGATGAATCACGGATTGTAACTTTTGAGGTTTCTCGCGCTGCGAACAAGATTGAGATTAAGCAGGCGGTTGAAAAGGCTTTTGATGTCAAGGTCAAGGCTGTGAACACCATTCTGCTGCGCGGTAAAGTGAAGCGTATGGGTTACAATGTCGGCCGACGTAATAACTGGAAAAAAGCTTATGTGACTCTTGAAGAGGGTCATAATATCGATTTTTATGGTGTGTAAGGCCGCGCGCTTTGCAGGTATGGAGTAGCTAATCATGGGTATCAAAAAATATAATCCGACCTCACCTGGACGTCGACATATGACTTCTTCGACTTTCGAAGAAATCACTAAGTCTACGCCGGAAAGATCGTTGCTGGCACCGCTGAAAAAGACTGGTGGTCGGAACAATCACGGCCGTATCACCAAGCGTCACACCGGGGGTGGCCATAAGCAAAGGTATCGGATTGTCGATTTTCGGCGTGACAAAAAAGAAGTGCCTGCCAAGGTCGCAGCAATTGAATATGATCCGAACCGCAGTGCCCGTATTGCGCTGTTATTTTATGCTGATGGAGAGAAACGTTACATCCTGGCTCCTAAGGGCTTGACTGTCGGCGATACTGTTGTTGCCAGTGAGACCGCAGATATCACTGCGGGGAATACCATGACGATCAAGTCGATTCCTCTGGGTACTTGGGTTCACAATATTGAGCTGAAGATTGGTAAGGGCGGCCAGTTGGCACGTAGTGCCGGTGCCTATGCAATGATTGCTGCTAAAGAAGGTCGATACGCTCAATTAAAGCTTCCTTCCGGTGAAGTTCGACTGGTTCTGCAAGGCTGTCTGGCAACGGTCGGTCAGGTCGGTAACCTCGATCATGAAAAAATTAAAATTGGCAAGGCCGGGCGTAATCGCTGGCTGGGTAAACGCCCGCAATCGCGTGGTGTTGCCATGAACCCGGTTGATCACCCGCATGGCGGTGGTGAAGGTAAAAGCTCCGGTGGTCGTCATCCGGTTACTCCTTGGGGTGTGCCGACCAAGGGCTATAAGACTCGGACCAACAAACGCACTGATAAATTTATCGTACGTCGTAGAAACAAGAAGTAATTGAAGATACAAGCTCTAGGAGACGATCGTGGCTAGATCCATAAAAAAAGGACCTTATATTCAGGAATGTTTGCTGCGTAAGGTCGATCTTGAAGGTGAAGGAAGTCGGAACAAGGTCATCAAGACCTGGTCGCGTCGTTCGACTATTATTCCGGAGTTCGTCGGCTCGACATTTGCTGTGCACAACGGCAGAAAGTTTGTCCCTGTGTTTGTCAGTGAGAACATGGTTGGTCATAAG
>JAUVAJ010000174.1 GCA_030591795.1 Desulfuromonadales bacterium
AACTGCGTGAAGCCCGTGAGTCGGTAGCCGAAGAGTTGACGACGGTCAAGGTGGCGGCAGCCAGCTGTCGTGAGCGTGAAGAGAGCGGTCGTCAGGCGCTGGAGCAATTTTCCCGGATGCGCCAGGAACAGCAGACGCGGGTGACCTCATTAAAATCCATGCAGACTGACGCTGATCAGACTTGCAAGCGCCTGCGTGAAGAGAATGAACGTCTGCGTCTACAGTTGGTCGAGATGTTTGAAAACAGAGATTCGCAAGCCGGAGCTGTAGTTCGTATTCGCGAGGAATTTGAGACTGGCCGAGCACTGATTGACCAGCAGGAAGCACAATTAAAAACCTTGCGTGTTGAGCTCTCTGGGCTGCAGGGTGACTTGTCTGATCAGCAGCTGGCAGGCAGGGAGTTAGAGCTTGAAGCCGAGCACTTGCGTGAAACGATTCTCGAACGACATCGTATTGATCTTCAGGGTTACGCCCCGCCAGAGGGTGAATGGGACAGGACCGGCAAGTCACGTCGACTAGAGGAGTTGCGCCGGCAGATTGAGTCGATGGGCGAAGTGAATCTTACCGCAATTGATGAGTTTCAAGATCTTGAAGAGCGGTACACCTTCCTTTCGACGCAGCGTGAAGACCTGCAGGAATCTTTGGCTGGGCTACAGGCAGCTATCAGCAAAATCAACCGGACCACCCGCCGGCGTTTCCGTGAAACCTTCGATCAGGTCAATATCAAGTTTCAACAAAACTTTCCGCGATTATTTCGTGGTGGTAAAGCTATGTTGCGCTTGACCGATGAGGATGATTTGCTTGAAACGGGGATTGAAATAGATGCTCAACCTCCCGGGAAAAAATTAAAGAACGTCACGCTTCTTTCCGGTGGTGAGAAAGCGTTGACTGCGGTAGCTTTGATCTTCTCGATTTTTATGGTTAAGCCGTCACCTTTTTGTCTGCTTGATGAAGTTGATGCACCGCTGGACGATGCAAACATTGGTCGGTTCAACGAAATCGTCCGTGAGATGTCAAAAACGTCGCAGTTCATACTTATAACCCACAGTAAACGCACCATGGAAATTGTTGATACCCTATATGGCGTTACCATGGAAGAGCCGGGTGTGTCGAAAACTGTATCCGTGCGCATAAACGAGTTTTAGTCCTTATGTCATTTAAACAAACATTGGAAAACCTTATCGAAAGAGTGCCGGGGGCACTAGGCGCGATTCTCTCCGACTGGGAGGGGGAAGCGGTTGACCATGTGTCAAAGATCGGGGATTTTGAGCTCAAGGTGCTCGGCGCGCATAAGGGGATTATTCTGACCAAGATGCGTCAGGCGATGCGTGACCTCGAAAGCGATACTCTGGAAGAAATAATAGTTACAACAGAGCGCAACCAGACGCTGATTCTTCCTGTAACCCAGGACTACTACCTGGTGCTAACCTTTGAACGGGGTGAATCACTCGGGCGGGCCTTATTTGAGTCGCGAAAAACTATCGCAATTTTGCGTAAGGAAATCACTTGATTTGTCTCTTTTATATTCGCATGCCGCACATGTTCCGACTTTGAAGGCTTAACTAAATGCTTGAATCTCTCAACTCTTTGCTCGAAATTTTACAAAAAATACTTGGTCAACTCGGTGTTCCTGAGCCCTCACAGCCGCTCGGTGCAATGTTGGCTTTATATCTATTGGTCACGCTACTGGCTCTTCTGCCGGTCTTAATTCTGCTGCGGCGCAGTTGGCGCAGAAACAAGGCTGCGACTGATATCACGGGCGGTGCTGAACCAGAGGCCGCAGGAGAAAGCCCTGAGGTTGCCAGTGTAGATGTTACTGAAGCGTTGCCGCCCAAAGTTGTTGATGCGGGTTTGGTGAAAACCGTTCGTTCGGGATTACAGAAGACCCGTGCTTCGCTGGTTGGTCGGCTGGAAGCATTGTTCGGGGAGCAGAAGGTGTTCAGCCCGGAGTTGCTCGAGGAGTTAGAAGAGGTTCTTATTACGTCTGATTTTGGGATGGCGACGACGATGTCGTTGATTAATTCTCTGGAACAGATATTCTCCGGCAAGGCGGCATCGGCTGAAGAGGTATACGGAGCCCTGAAAAATGAGATTTCCCAACGGCTCAATTCAGCGGTTGTAACATCTGTAGCAGATAAGGTCAGCCTACAAGTAGTGCTGGTCGTCGGTGTCAATGGTGTCGGCAAAACAACCACGATTGGTAAACTTGCCAATCAGTATTGTGCTACCGGGAAAAGTGTCTTGCTGGCCGCCGGCGACACTTTTCGTGCGGCGGCGGCAGAGCAGCTTGCTGTCTGGGCGGAGCGGGCTGGTGCTGATATTGTCAAGCATAGTGAAGGCGGCGACCCGGCGGCGGTTATTTTTGACGCGGCCAAGGCGGCCGTTGCCCGCAAGTCGGAAGTATTGATTGTCGACACGGCTGGCCGTTTACATACCAAGACCAACCTGATGGAAGAATTGAAAAAGGTTCGTCGTGTGCTTGATCGGGAGATCCCCGGGGCGCCACACCAGACCCTGTTGGTCGTCGATGCAACAACCGGACAGAATGCGCTGGTCCAGGCGAAAATGTTTAAGGAAGCGGTTCAGATTGACGGTATCGTTTTGACGAAACTAGACGGCACGGCAAAGGGTGGAATTGTTGTCGCAATCTGTTCCGAATTAAATATTCCGGTCAGGTTTATCGGGGTTGGTGAGGGAGTACACGACCTGCGGCCTTTTGATGCGGGGGAATTTGTTGAAGCTCTGTTTGGCAAAGACGAAGTCGCTTGACTTAAAATTATAGTTTATCTACACTTCTGTAATAAATAAGGAAGGTTATCTCTGTGGCTAATGACATCGTTTCGCGCCTTGAAAATCGCATCGATGAATTGCTCGGTTTTCAGGCTCAACTACTTGCTGAAAACGGACGGTTGAAACGGGCAAAGAATAATCTTCAAACTGAGCGTAAGCGCTGTCGGCGAGAGTTGGACACTATTTTGTCCAAGCTCGATCATCTCGGATAGGATAGACGTTGAAAAACGTTGCCCGGGTTACCATATTAGGCCAGGAATACGCGTTCAAGACCGACGCAGACCCTGCAGAGATCGAGCGGATTGCCGATTTCGTCAATGCCAGGATCGATGAAGTTGTTGCGTCCGGACGCGGCGCCGATACTGTTGGCGTTGTTGTCCTGGCGATGATGAATGTTGCCGGTGAGTATTTTCAATTGATGAATGGTGCTGGCGACAACGCGGGAGACGTGCAGGGTCGGCTCGAACTGCTCTTGTCCAAGGTTGAAGAAGCTCTGCCGTCAACATAGATTAAAAACCTTCTCTGTATGGGGAATTGAGATAGATAGGCAGTCTGTTTGTCTGCCGCAAGGTGAGTTCGGTTTTTGTTAACCGTTATTAGATAATAAGTTCCGGCCTGTTAATTCAGGTTTTAGATAAATGTCAGATCATATTCCAAGAGGTAAGCGGCCAATATTTTAATCCTGTCGCAAAGTCGGATAACCTCTTGATCTTAAGTATGTGGATAATGATCGACGGAGCTTGAAAAATACCACCCATATCTACTCCCCCTACAGAGGTTCCTGAACAAGGAGTCTCTGCCAATGTCGAAAAAAGTTATTCGACAACGTTTGTTAAATCAGAGACAGCAGCTTGACAAATTCAGTTGTGACCGACAGAGCGACGCCGTGCAGGATAGCGTGCTTACCTCTGAGGCTTATGTTCGAGCTGCTTCCATTGCTCTCTATGCATCGGTTCATAATGAGGTACATACTGATCGTCTGTTAACCGCAGCCTTGGCCGACGGGAAGCAGATCAGTTATTCCAGAGTCGAAGACGGTGAGATTGTTTTTGTTGCGGTGACTGGCGCTGGAGATTTGCAGGCTGGTCATTTCGGTGTGCCAGAACCACAGGGGCAAACAATTATAGACCCGGAGCACCTGGACTTGATCATTGTTCCAGGGGTAGGGTTTGACCGTCAGGGGCACCGGATTGGTTACGGCCTCGGCTTTTACGACCGCATCCTGACCGCATGTATTAATGCAACGTTTGTCGGTTTGGCATATTCGTTTCAGGTTGTTGAGCGTCTGCCTGAAGAGGAACACGATATTCGCCTCGATTATCTCGTGACAGAATGCGAAATAATCGGGTTTACACATAAACAGTAACACTTGGAAAACGGAGGGAGGACCTGACCGTGAATATAGAAATAGTTATTATTATCGCTGTCGCCGCTGCTGTAGTCGGTGCAATCATTGGTGCTTTGGTGCGGGGCAAGCTCGGTGGAAGCAAGCTGGCCAATGCCGAACGTACTGCTACGCAAATTGTTGAAGTAGCCAGCAAGGAAGCAGATTCGATACGCAAAGAATCTGTTATTCAGGCCAAAGATACAGTTCTGCAGGCCAAGACTGAGTGGGAAGCTGAACTGCGTGAGTTACGTAAGGAAGCTCAGAATCAAGAACGGCGTCTGCAACAGAAGGAAGAAAATATCGACCGGAAAGTCGAGCAAATCGACAGTCGCGAAGAAGATCTGCAGAAGAGGGAGCAATTTCAATCTTCGCAAGAGCAACTTGTAAAAGAGCGTGAACAGGAAATTGAAGGCCTGATTCAGGACCAACGTACACAGTTGGAGCAGATTTCCGGAATGAGCTCTGATGAGGCGATGAAAACCTTGATCGCGTCACTGGAGAGTGAAGCTCGGCATGATGCAGCCAAAATGATCAAACAGATTGAGGATGAGGCGAAAGAATCGGCTGACAAGAAGGCCCGGAATATTCTGGCGTTGACAATCCAGCGTTACGCTGGTGATTTTGTCGCCGAAAAAAC
>JAUVAJ010000122.1 GCA_030591795.1 Desulfuromonadales bacterium
GTAGTGATTCTGTTCCTGGGTGGTTTGCAATTATTGGCGATCGGGATTGTTGGTGAGTACCTCGGTCGGATGTTCATTGAATCCAAACAACGGCCACTTTATCTTTTGAATCAGCACTACAAGGCTGATGACAAATAGACTTTCATGTAGAATTATTATGGCTTATTTTCTTTTGAATAATGGTGTCAATTTCTATGCAGTATAGCGTTATTGCCAGAACAAAACTTTTTATATGGATATTGTTGACAGCCGGTTTTTGCCGGCTGTTGTCCCTCGGTTTATACCCGCTTTCAGATAAAACAGAATCCAGATATGGCGAGATTGCTCGAATTATGGCTGAAACCGGTAACTGGGTGACGCCACATGTCGATTATGGTGTGCCATTTTGGGGAAAGCCGCCTTTATCAACCTGGGTATCAGCTCTGGGCATTAAGTTGTTTGGTGAAAATGATTTTGCTGTGCGCATCCCTTCTTTGTTTTTTGCTGTTGGTGTGGTGTTTCTTGTTTTTTATTTTGCCAGACAATTAAAAGGGAAGTCATTAGCTCTATCTGCGGCAGTTGTGTTGACCGTTTCGCCAATGTTTTTTGTTTCGGGCGGGGCTGTGATGACAGATCCAGCTTTGGTGTTCGGTACAACTTTGAGCATGGTCGGTTTTTATCTGGCACTATTTACGGGTGAGTCGTCGCGAAAGGTATGGGGATATCTGTTTTTTGTTGGTCTGGCCATTGGCTTATTGGCTAAAGGCCCAGTTGCTGTTGTTTTGACCGGAGTGCCAATTTTCTTATGGATGGTCTGGCAAAGAAAATGGTTGCAGGTTTGGCAGCAACTTCCTTGGTTTTCCGGGGTGTTGCTTGCTGCTATTCTGGTTTTGCCATGGTATTTGCTGGCTGAAAATCGTACCCCAGGTTTTATTGATTATTTCATAGTCGGTGAACACTGGAAACGTTTTGTTGAGCCGGGCTGGTCAGGTGATCTGTATGGCGGGGCGCATTCCCGACAGCGAGGAACTATCTGGGCTTTCTGGATATTGACGGCTTTTCCGTGGTCGCTATTGATTCTGTCTGCGTTTTTTCAGAAACATGGGCGGAAGTTGCTGGCAGAAGGGATGCGGGGGGACAGAGACTGGAGCCGTTACCTGCTGTTGTGGACGATTACTCCGATGCTGTTTTTTTCAATGGCTGGAAATATCCTGTGGACGTATATACTGCCCGGCCTTCCAGCATTTTCCCTGCTGATTGCGACTTTCTGGTGTTCCGATGAGAGTGTGAATAGTAGAGTAATCTCTAAAGTAGCAACGGTTGTCTCGGGGCTGTTTGTTGTTTGCGTTTTTGTCCTGTTTCTGGGGCTTATTCCTTTTAATAAATCCCAACACCTTCTTGTTACCGCATACAAGGAGACAGCTACTGACGGAGCTAGGTTGACTTATCTGTTTTCTCGTCCATATTCGGCACAATTTTATTCTGGAGGTAAAGCGTTGCTCTTGGAAAAAGTTGTGGGAGATGAACCAATTTTCCAGAATCAGCAGATAGATTATGTTGCCGTTCGTCCTGCTTTTGTCAGCGGCCTTCCGGAATCTATTTCGCTACGACTGGAGAAGTTGGGTGAGTATCAGGATGGGTATAATCTCTATGTCGAAATTCCTCTGGAAAAATAGAAGAAACTTAACTTAGCGCCAAAAACCAGGCACAAACCGGCGTCAGCAAGGCTGTAACAGCCAGTACTCTGTTTGTCTTAGGTGTTGGCAGACCATGTTTTATAACCGCTTGCCCGGCAATAGCGCCGAGCGCCAGTCCGCTGGCAAACCCGAACAGGTGTGCCCCGATATCAGTAGCCACATCGCCAGTGCCGGCGCCGAGCATGGCCAATAGCCCGATCGCTGCCGCGAACGGCAGAACTGAATAGCGGGATTTGATTTGTCTATGCCGTATCAGACCAATCATTCCGGCTATACCGATGGCACCGAACAGGGCGGTTGATGCGCCAATTGAACGATGTCCGTAAGTATGCATCAAGGCGTTAATGGCATTGCCGAGAATACCTGACCAGAGAATCAGATTCCAACCCAGCCCACCCCCCAGTAAACGGCAGAGTCTAACCACAAAATAGCCACCGATTAACAGGTTGCTCAGCAAATGCTGGGCGTCTGCATGTAGTGTCAGTGCGGTGATGGTGCGCCACCATTCCCCCGCACGAATCAGGCCGGCGTCAGCGCGGCCGAGTTGCAGCCAGTCAATTGTGGTGTGCCCGAAACCAGAAAGGTCAAGGTAGGTTATATTGTGGAAAATGCCGATCAGGATCAGGGCGGATATGGTCTGCAGGGTGTTGTTTTCCTGTGGCATAAATTGCTCAGGTGCCAGAGGTCGTTTCCGGTTTTCCTGTAGATAGAGGGTTATTTCGTGCTCGGCAGCTGCCAGATCATGTTGCTTTACCAGGAGTTGTTTTGGTTTTCTCGGTGGCAAGAGCCGACATGAGATGCCCCTTGCGGTTAACACCAGTGCGAGGTTTTTCAGTGAACGATTGTCAGTCGAATAGACGTCAGTTGCAAATCGATCAAGACGAATTTCAACTGAGTGTTCATCAATGGTGTCAGGTAGGGGTGGAATGTGATCGTTGGATGGCCCGTCCGACATGGTCTGGAGCTCCAGGCTTGTCTGGCCGAAACTTGGCCGTCAGCAGGTGGTAAGTTCAGTCGGAAAAATTACTGCCGTTCCGGTATGAAGTGTGGTCGCCGAGTTTTGACGAGATGACAGAGCTGGCTTCCTTAATCTGTGGTAGAAGTTTTTCTGCATTAATACGGAAGGCGGGGCCAACTACACAAAGGGCACCATTTAAGGAACCACCGGCACAGAACAAGGGGTAGGCAATGCTGACGATATCTTCACCGAGCATACCGGTATCGATTGCGTAGCCTTGTTTGCGAATGGATTCATACTCGTCTGTAAGCTGTGTGGGTTTGGTTTGTCGGGAGAAAGCCATAATGACGCGGCCAGCGGCACTTGATTTAAGCAAAAAACGTTTGCCGACCAGAGAGACAATTTTGACTTTTTGGGTCGTATCGACCATGTCAAGAAACAGGATGTCATCATCCCGACGAACGGTTATATAGACGGCTTCATTGCAATCACGGACCAACCGCTCCATAACCGGTCGAGCTTGTTTCAGTAGCTCCATACGGGAAAGCAGTTTTTGCCCAACTTCGTAAGCGGTCAGGCCGAGACGATATTTTCCGGAGGTCTCTTCCTTCTCTACGTAGCCACGTCCTTCAAACGTTGCCAGCAGTCGGAAGACGCTGGTTTTGTTCATATTCAGTTTTTCGCTCAGGCGGGAGATCCGGACTTCACCTTCTTCATCGCAAAGGGCTTCCAGAACGTCAAGGGCATTCTCTACGGATTGTATAGAATAAGAGTCTTTGTCTCTTGATGGCAAAGGCCGGCTCCTTAAAGATATTTCACAACATAAAATTGATTGTATTAACAACCACACCCACTCAAAATAATACACTGTTTTATTTTTGTCAACAGAATCGTTAGTGTTCCGGTCGATTTTTTAAAGTCCCGTTAGTAGCCGATTATCCGAGATAATGTTGAGTTAAGAGATAATGGTTGTTCTGGATAGCTGAATTGTAAATGCAGGGTGGCGAGTATTATTTTGAAATGCCATTTGTGAATTGAAAAAATGTTTTATAATCATTTTTCTGCTATTGGCTGGACTCAGTCATTAACTTTTCGACCAAAGAGACATCGGCGGAAAGCACATCATAACGATCCAGTTGGCTCAGTGGCACAAAGCGGTGCTCGGCAACCTGTAAATTATGGATTGTTGCAGAAAGTGGTGTGCATTCATAAGCCAGCAACAGGATCGGACCAAAATCGTAGCGGTGGTAAATAACCTCATAGATTGCTCCAACCTGTACTTTTAGATCGAGTTCTTCCAGAAGCTCTCGTCGTAGACATTCGACAGGTGACTCACCGTCTTCGAGCTTTCCGCCAGGAAATTCCCATTTGCCAGCATGGCGACTACCATCAGGCCGTCTGGTTAGCAGGACAGTTGATTTGTTGCGAATAATCCCGGCAGTGACAATGGTGACAGGCTTTGACATGGTTATCCTTTCTTTGTATGTCGGCATTATATAGACAGGACTCTTTTTGTTCGACAGCTTTTTTACTGACACCTTGTTCCGGGTATGATAAATAGTCGGCGCATAACGAGCAAATAATCAAGAGTGAGAAATTATGACAAAGTTGACGGACAAAGGTCGCGGAATTCGCGACATGTTTCAGAATATCGCGCCGCAGTACGACCTGTTGAACCGAATTCTTTCATTCGGGATTGATCGGAACTGGCGTAAGTTTGCCGTCCGGCAGTTGCAGATTCCGGAGAATGGCCGAGTCCTTGATATTGCTACCGGAACCGGTGATGTGGCTTTGACCATTGCGGCAAAAACCCCGGATTCGGTTGAAATTATCGGTGAAGATTTTACCCAGGCGATGCTCCTGCACGGGCGCGAGAAGATAGCCGCATCGTCTTACGCTGATCGAATCAAACTAGTCAATGCGCCCTGCGAAGCAATTCCACACCCGGGTAATCTGTTTGATGGTATCACCATCGCGTTCGGCATCCGTAATGTCGTCGACCGCCATGCCGGTCTGCGCGAGATGTGCCGGGTGCTCAAACCTGGGGGGCGGGCAGTTATTCTTGAGTTTTCGACGCCCAAAAGTCGTCTATTTCGTAGCCTTTACTATTTTTATTTTCGCCGGATTCTTCCGACAATCGGTGGTCTTTTCTCCAGACGCAGCGCCTATCAATATCTTCCCGACTCAGTACTTGAGTTTCCCTCCCGTGATGAATTTTCAGGAATGATGACTGACGCCGGATTTGACGATGTTAAGGCGCACGATCTCACCTTCGGCATTGTCACGGTCTACGTCGGGACCTGCCCTGGTTGAGTTGTCTGTAGGCTTTATTTATACGCTTCGCGGTAAAACTGCGGGGCGTTTTTTGTTTGTCGGTCGATTCCGGAATCAGGAGAGAGTGAGAGATTAGTGTCATTATCGTAGTTATTTATTGATCAAGACTTTCTCGGGATCAGTAATTATTTTGACAGGAAAGGTGAAAACTCGTTTCAAAATTCCAAGAACCGGCGTTGTAACTGACTCAAGCGGTACAGACTCTATATCCGGGTCATCTGCACTCCCGGTCATGTTGAAGTGGGCAACAACCAGCGCTTTCTGCTTCCCGGTCAACAACCATCCGGCGATCGGGATGTGGGAGATAAGGCTGTCGACGGTGCGCAGAGGCATAGCGGCCATGTCAAAGTTGACGGTGCTGTTAATAAGGTTATAGTTCCCGGCCATGGATAAATTCATGATATCGCCATGCAGCAGAAAGTCTTCTGTTGCCAGAATTCCCCGGTTCAGATCTGCGTTGAAGGTGATTGTCTTATAAGGTAGACCTTTGCCTTTGACATTTTCAGTTAATAACGGGTAAAGATTCAGGATCTGCAGGACTTTTGCCAGTCCAGTTAATTTATAAAGACGTCCATCTTCAATCTGCATGGAAAAAGCGCCGAGCGAAGTCGGCAGAAATTGTTTGCCGGCAATCCCCTCAAGATAAAAATCTCCACTCAGTCTGCCGCTGACCAGGCCGCGGCGTTTCAGGAGTTGATGGTAAACGGTCTGGGCGTCAACATTATTGGCGGTTCCGGAAATTTTCAGTAGAGATGAGCCATTTTTTTGCTTGATCAGGAGGACCTGGCCGATCCCTTCACCATCTTTGAGACGGAAGCGTATCGGCCCGATAACTATGGCATTGTCGCGCAGGACTATTTGTGAAGTTGCCCGATCAAACGGCATACCTGAAATCTGACCACTCTCGGTGTCGATATCGATTGTCAGTCGGACTTTGTGCTTGGAAGTCGGTTGAACTGTAACTGGTTTGGGGTGTGTGTTTTCCCATAAACCGATGATTTCATCGATGTTGCCGTGTCGACCTTGAATGTCGAGGTAGACTTCGACCGCGGCAAAATTTTTAACCGTACCGTTGACTGTAGCGTCGGTGCCGCCATCCATTTTGACATAAATCGGTCCGAGAAAAACCGTACTGTCAGCAA